>JASLGC010000083.1 GCA_030150335.1 Flavobacterium sp. | reverse complement strand
CCACTTAAATAGAAGTTCACTCCAAAATAAGTCATCATAATTGAGTAGTATGCAAGAACACTAAACAAGTTGTAAATCCAAGTACCTCTCATAGCCGGAACTAAACGAGCGTGAATCACAAAAGCATAAACCATAATACTAATCAATGCCCAAGTTTCCTTTGGATCCCATCCCCAGTAACGTCCCCAGCTTTCATTAGCCCATTGTCCTCCTAAGAAGTTACCAATAGTCAACAACACAAGACCTACCGTAAGAGCCATCTCATTAATATAAGTTAACTCCTTAATATTAAGATCCATTTTCTTCTTGTTCTTCTCATTAGTAAGTATCATTAAAATTAACGAAACTACTCCTAAGATCATACCCAAAGTAAACGGTCCGTAACTCGCTACAATTACTGCAACGTGAATAATTAACCAATACGAGTTCAATACTGGTTGTAAGTTAGAAATCGCAGGGTCCATATAGTTAAGGTGTGCTCCCCATAAAATCATACCCGCTACGAAAGCTGTAGAAGCAATCGTCAATTCAGACTTACGTCCAAAGTACAATCCAAACAAGGTAGTCGCCCAAGCTACGTAAATTACAGACTCATAAGCATCACTCCAAGGTGCGTGTCCAGAAACGTACCAACGTACCCCTAAACCAATTGAGTGAATAATGAATAATAAAACAGTAAACCAACTTCCCACTTTAATCATGGTTTTGTTTAGCTTTCTCGGTTTTAATATTTCAGAAATAATAAAAATGAATGTGAAAACTGCTGCCAACATATAGTAGCTGTACAACGTTTTAAAAATATCATACTTATTATATAAGATCTCAAATTTTATCTTTTTCTCAGAAGGGATAATTGATTTACCATACGCTTGTTGGAAAGTCTTTAAGTTATTTAAATACTCCTCAGCCTTTGAATAATCACCCGATTCCTTAGCAGCAAATAAAGCTGGCACATACATGCGAGGTAGAATACTCTTAGCAAATGTAGAGTCCATTCCTTTTAACCCAGCCTCATTCAATTCCAATGGAGAAACCCATTTGCTATTCGCATCCCCAGGAATAGGGAATACAGTAAGCATACGCGTCATAAATGCAGAATTCAGCAAAGCAATCTTTCCGTCCATGTCTAAGAAATCCGTCTGAAACTTATTCTTAACCGTCGTGTGATTAGCATCATCTACGTAATCTGCTAATTTATAATTTGCATTATCATCAAAGAAATCAATAAACGAAGCATACTTCTCATCCTTAGCAAGTCCTAAAACCTCTCTCATCTTCTCATTTCCACGAGGCAAGCTAATGATTGGTGCATAGTACCAAAAGTTAGGAGCTCCTTGCATTTGCTGTGCCACAGTAAACTGCGTCATAGACAAGAACACCTGATCTGGCGTAAGTCCATTATAATTTTCCTTTTGGTATATCTTACGTAATAATTCAGAAGCGAATGTATTAATCGGCTTCATACGTCCACCGTAATCCTGCACTACCAATTCCCCAAACTTAGCCGCGTGCTCTTTATCAACTGCAGTTGTTTGAATCAATGAATCAATCATCACACGAGAAGGCTTCTCTGGATTCTGATGGTTGTGTTGTGCAAAAGAACCTAAAGAAAAGAACAATAATAACATCGTTAGCATTGAAGCTTTCTTCTCTCTTACTTTATCTAATTTTCGTTTCAAATCACTAAATCTTGTATTTTTATCAAATAAGATAGCCAATAAACCAATGTATAAGAATGTATATCCTATGTACGTAATCCAAGTTCCCCAGAAATCGTGGTTTACAGAAAGGATAGTCCCTTTTTCATCACGGTCAAACTCCGCTTGGAAGAAACGGTACCCTTTATGATCTAAAATATTATTCATGTAAATTCTTGCATCAAACGACTCATTGTCATCAATTACAGTCACCTGACTTTCAAAAGCAGAATAGCTTCTTTCTGTACCAGGGTATTTATCAGCAATAAATTTGTTTAATTTAATTTTGAAAGGAGTAGTATAAACTTTACTACCATACATCATAGTAAACTCTAAGTCACCTAATTTAAATGACTGAGGCTCTCCCATTCTACCTGCTTTCCCTTTAAGAGTAACTTCCTCCTCTTTTCCTTGAGATTTCACAGTCAGCACAAGAGCATCTGTACTTTGTTTGTTTTTAAAATCACCATCAGACTTTAAAACTTTCTTCCCTTTAATAGGCATTTCAGGCAATACGAATTGTGTACCAGCCATGCTATATAAAGAACGGAAGTTTAAAGGCTCTTTAGTTCCGGCAAATACATCATTTTGAGCTTGTGTAGCCATCACCATATAAGAACCACCAAAAGGAGTTTCCATAAAGTAGTTTTCTCCTTCTTTAGAAATGTTAATCGCCCCATCTGTAGGTTGATTAAAAGAAAATAACACACCGTGTATGCTTGCTACTTCCCCTTCTTCTAAATAATGCTCGTGACGATCACCATCACCAGATTCTACCAATTTCAGAAAAAGCTTACCATTAGCATCTTCCTCTACCGTTTCCTCTGCTCCCATAATAAAGTCTTTGTACTCTATTTCGAAAGGAACACCGTTAAAGTCTTTTTTCATTGTGAAGCTATTGTCGGTCACAGCCGAAAAAAGAATTGGTTTTTCAAAAGTTCTTCTTCTTGTTTCCCCTTCATATTCTCCATCTGCCATTACAGTCAAGAAAGTCTTATCTGAGAAAATACTATCTGCCGTTTCACCTTCGCGAATTGGCATCATTCCCTCAAAACTGATATATCTTGTAATAAATGCACCTACTAAAATAAGTATGAAAGCTGCGTGAAGTATAAAAGTTGCCCATTTTTCTTTAGTGAACAATCTATACTTCTTAATATTTCCAAGAAAGTTAATCAGGAATACCAACATAATGGCTTCAAACCATTTAGTGTTGTAAATAAGTATTCGAGCAGTGGTGGTGTTGTAACGGTCTTCTATAAACGTTCCTAATGCCAAAGCAACAGCAAAAACGATGAAAAGAACCGCCATTAACCTTGTCGAAGAGAAAAAAGAAATATTTTTTTTATCCATGAGTTGTTAATACGTTGTTTTATAGTTCAACAAAAATAACCAAAAAGCGTAGGTATAAGGTATATTTAACTTATTATTTAGTAATGATTTTCCTATTCACTTATAACTAAAATAAATTACATTTGTATTTACTTTATTTCGCAATATTTCAACCAGCTTATTTATCACACTGAAATATTGTATAAATTGACAAACTAAAAACAAAATTATGCCAAAGATCTCTCAAAAAGGGCACTTGATGCCAGAGTCTCCTATTAGAAAATTGGTTCCATTTGCTGAAACTGCAAAACAAAAAGGACACCATGTTTACCACTTGAACATTGGACAACCAGATATAAAGACACCAGAACTTGCTCTGCAAGCTGTAAAAGAAGCTAATATCGATGTATTAGAATACAGCCACTCTGCTGGATTTGAAAGCTACAGAAGAAAATTAGCTAAATACTACCAAAATATAGATTCAGCTGTAGAATACACTGACATCATTGTTACCACAGGTGGTTCTGAAGCCTTATTATTCGCTTTAGGAAGTACAATGGACCCAGGAGATGAAGTAATTATCCCAGAGCCATTCTACGCTAACTACAACGGATTCTCTACTTCAAACGGAGTAAATATCGTTCCTGTAATGTCAACGATAGACAACGGGTTTGCATTACCTGCAATCTCTGAATTCGAAAAACTAATTACACCTAAGACAAAAGCAATCTTAATCTGTAACCCTGGTAACCCAACAGGTTATTTATATTCAGAAGAAGAAATGAATCAATTAGCAGCATTAGTTGTTAAGCATGATTTATTCTTAATTGCTGACGAAGTTTACCGCGAGTTCGCTTATGATGGATACAAACACATTTCTGTATTGAGTATCCCTGCATTGGCAAATCACGCAATTGTGATTGACTCTGTTTCTAAACGCTACAGTATGTGTGGAGCGCGTATCGGATGTATTGTTTCTAAAAACAAAGAATTAATGAACGCAGTAATGAAGTTTGCACAAGCTCGTCTTTCTCCTCCTACCTACGAACAAATTGCTGCCGAGGCTGCTTTAGATACTCCTCAATCTTACTTTGATGAAGTTATCACGGAGTACAAAGAAAGAAGAGACGTATTTATCAGTGAACTTCAAAAAATTGAAGGAATCCAAGTTACAGTTCCTCATGGTTCATTCTACTGCGTAGCTAAATTCCCTATCAAGAATGCAGATAACTTTGCAAAATGGTTGTTAGAAGAATATGACTACAACGGTGCTACTGTAATGATTGCTCCTGCAGAAGGATTCTACTCTACACCTGGAGTTGGTCTGAATGAGGCTCGTATGGCGTATGTATTGAAAAAAGACGATTTAATACAAGCTGCTAAAATCTTAAACGAAGCTTTAAAAGTGTACAAAACTATCGAAAAATAGTTCTACCCTCTTTTAAACACGCTTATATAAAGGGCTATCTATTTTTAGGTAGCCCTATTTTTTTTTGCTACCTACTACACATTTCTCCCTACATTCCAAACATTTACCATCTAAAGCACACACCTTAAATTCGTTTGTTCTAATAGGCTTGTGCTGGTTTTAGATACCCTTCATTCGAAGATAGTTCGATGCAAGTCCCATATTCGTTCGAAAAACACCCCTATTTTTCGAAGCAATATCGAATCAATGTCTTATTATCCCGGAACGAACCCCATACAGAACTACTCTTACGCTATGCGATAATAACTTTCATCTTATTTTCTCAAACGAGGCGAATTGATTTTTCTTATACCTCACTTTGGGCAACACTTTTATTTACTGAGTAATTGTTGGTATTTACCGTTTGTTAATCCGCTGTTTTGGAGAGATTTTTCTATCTTTAAACCTTTAGTTAATCAGGTATGAATATATTTAAAAGAAAACGCCGCTTTCCAAACGAGGATAAAAACAGAGGCGTGCTTCATATTAGCGACACCCATATTATTATTGAAAACACAGCTTATAGTCGTGACCAAGAAGTCATCGACATCAATAAGATAGAATACATCTACCTGGAAATTTGCAATTATAGTTCTCCGGGATTAATGATTTACCAAGACAGGCAATATTACATCCCTGTTGATTATGTACATACGGAAAAACTCTGTTTGCTGCTATCTAAGCGTTTTAACTTTGATATGAAAGTGATTTACGACAATATTCACAAAGACGAAAACGCTGTGCATCAATTATTTCGCACCACTTACACACAAAATTTTGAGTTGGTTACAGATAGACAAAACGACTATTCTGAGGGCTTTGAAATCATCGCCGATACGCCCTGTTTTATACCGTGGGCAACAACGATTAGTACTTTAATTGACAACCCTTATACACAGTTAGAAAACGGATACCTAAGCATCGTTCATCCTGTTCGCATTGGCAATATCATCGTCAACGATTTTGGTGCTTATATAGACAATATTCGCCCTGAAATTGCCATTGAGGAGTATTATGCTAAATGCTACGCAACAGATGGTTCAGACCAAAGTTTATACCTCATCAAAACACAGTTAGAACAAGACCTTAACGGAAAAGCTGAGTTTACATTTTACGACGATAGCAACTTGTTTTTCTATGCTAAACTTGGCAACCTTACTTTTGGGATAACGTATTCAAATGACGACAACGATATGAGGACTATCGCTCATAGTTTTTCATCGTTTACGGTGAGGGCGCAAATGGAATATCCTGCTATGCTAATGGCTCCTGAATTTGAGCAAATTGGCGTTGTATCGCAAGCCTTTATCTGGAAAGAAAAACTGGCTACTCCTGCAAATTACAAGACGAATATACACATCAAACAAACACCTGATTTTGTATTAACCTACTCAAAGAGGAAGCCTATTATTTGGAAAGATTTGACCAATAACCTCATCGGGTTTGCCGATGCAGAACACGCTCAGTGGTATACTATTTCAAAGATTGAAAGTTTTACACTTTGGAATACACTTCCTGCCAAAGGTGGTGGGTTTAGTTCGCTTTCAATCAACTTTACTGACGGACGTCAAACTACTATTTTTGAAGGACCACACGATACGATGAGTAAACACTTAGACGAACTAAAAACCTTTTTAGAGTTTGATATACAGTTTTACGAAGATTATAACTGCTAAATAAAAAGAGACGATATTCACATATCGTCTCTTTTATGTTTTTATATAAAATAAGCGGCTATCACCCCAATGATAATAGCGATTAGCTTATTGATATTAAACGAGTGTTCTTCATTACTTTCAAAAATGATAGTAGAAGAAATGTGGAATAAAATTCCCACCACAATTGCTGATATCTCGGCATAGTAATGACTTAAAAAGTCCACATTACCTGAAATCAAAGTACCCAAAGGTGTCATTACCGAAAACACAAGCATAAAGAATAACACTGATTTTTTACTCATGTGTGCATTGATAAAAAATGCGGTTAGAATCACAGCAATAGGCAAATGGTGTATCCCAATTCCCCATGCAAGCTCCTCGTGTTGACTGACTGGCATTCCCTCAAATAACGCGTGGATACATAAACTTATAAACAACAACCACGGTATTTTATCAAATTTGTCGTGTACGTGAACATGTCCGTGTTCTGCACCTTTAGAAAAATATTCTAAGACAATCTGAAACACAATCCCTATCATGATAAAGAACCCGATATTTCCTGAGGCATGGTTATGACCATGAGCATCAGCTGCGTGTTCTACTAATGGGGTTACGTTGTTATACTGATACACATCTGGTAAAAGGTGTGTAACGGTTAATGTTAATAAAAATGACCCACTAAAAGCCATTAATAGCTTTAAGTTTTTTTTGTTTTTAGGCTCTAATATAATCGCTATTAGATAACCTATTATTACTGAAACTAAAGGAATGATATAAACCATCGGCTTATTTGAAAATCATGATTAATCGGTCTGATTCGTTTTTATAGAACTTTCTAAGCTTGTAATCACCAAATGCATCTAAAAGAAAGATTCCTTTTTCATTCATCATTTCTTCAAAATCTTCTAATCGCAATGCTTTCACTTTTTCTGTAAAGTCATGGTGTTCTCCGTCTGCATCAAATACAATGTTTTTGATGATAAAGCCATCTTCGTATTTACGTGTAATATGGAAATCAATTCCCTCTACCGTTTTTACTTCTGACGGAACAAGGTTTGCAATCACTTTATCTACATTCATAAAGTCGATAACTGCTAATCCGTATTCTGTAAGGCTTTGATGAATCGCATCTAAGGTACGTGCATTATCTGCAGGGTCTGGAAAATATCCAAAACTTGTAAATAAGTTCAATATTACATCGTACTTTTCTTTTAACGGTTCTCTCATATCGTGCACGTGAAAGTGTAGTGTATCACTCTCATATTCTTTTGCACTTGCGATACTATTGGCAGACAAATCAACCCCAGTGACGTCATACCCCAATTTGTTTAAGTAAACAGAATGTCTTCCTTTACCACATGCTAAATCTAAAATCTTAGCGCCTTCCTCAATATTTAAGTAATGACTTAAGTTATCTATTAACATTTGTGCCTCTGCGTAATCCCTATCTTTGTATAAAGTATGGTAATAAGGGGTATCAAACCACGATACATACCAAGCTTTGTTCTCTTTTGACATACTTTTGTTTTAAATCTTTTATTAGCCTACAAATTTACTTTATTTTTGTGGATTA
>JASLGC010000062.1 GCA_030150335.1 Flavobacterium sp. | reverse complement strand
ACGGAGTACATTGATTTGTATTTTTCTCATTACGATGATTTAAATACCCCTCAAGAAGAAACGATGTCTGTATTTAATGATTTAATAAAAGAAGGAAAAGTTCGTTATTTAGGAGCATCAAATCTCGAAGTAGATCGCATTACATCAGCAAATGAAATTGCGAGGGATAAAGGATGGAAAGAATACATAGCTATTCAACCCTTATATAACCTTTATGATAGAAAGAAGTATGAGAAAGAGTATTTACCCTTGGTTAAGGAAGAAAACCTTGCTGTAATGAGCTATTTTGCTTTGGCAAGTGGTTTTTTGAGTGGGAAGTATAAAACTCAAGAAGACCTAACTGGGAGTAGTAGAAAAGATATGGTGAAAGGGTATCTTAATGACCGTGGTGTACGCATACTTGATGCATTGTCAGTTGTAGCAAAACGTAATAATGCTGATATGGCGGAAGTTGCTATAGCTTGGCAGGTAGGCAAACCAGATATTACCACACCAATTGTAAGTGCAACAAATGAAAAGCAGTTACAAAGTTTGATTAAGGCATCTGTATTGAAGTTGTCAGTTGAAGATGTTCTGTTATTAGAAGAAGCCAGTGCTTATTAAGTTATATGAATATATAGCAGCTAAGCTCACTTATGTGGTATAAAAAGAGCGGTTATCTAATTTTAGATAACCGCTCTTTTATATTTAGTTGATAGTAGCTCCGTTTTTAACAGTCTCATTATCAGGATTTACAAACACTAATTTTCCTTCAGGATCTTCAGTCATTAAAATCATACCTTGGCTTTCTACTCCTCTTAATTTTCTTGGGGCTAAGTTAGCAAGAACAGTAACTTTTTTACCAATTACATCTTCTGGAGAGAAGTGTTCAGCAATACCAGAAACAATTGTTCTAACATCTAAGCCAGTATCTACTTTTAAAACCAATAGCTTATTTGCTTTAGGCATTTTCTCAGCTTCCACAATAGTACCAACACGTAAATCTAACTTCGAAAAGTCTTCAAACGTAGCAGTTTCTTTTTGCTCTTCTACTTTTTTATTCTCAGCAGCATTAGCCTTTTTAGAAGCTTCTAATCTATCTAATTGTTTTTGAATCTCTTCATCTTCAATCTTAGCAAATAACAATTCAGCTTGTCCAATTTGATGGTCCGCAGCTATCATTACTGTATCTTCAGAAACAGCTTTCCAAGAAATAGGATTGCTAATGTTTAAGATAGACTTCAACTTATCAGCCGTAAATGGCAAGAATGGTTCAGCAAGCGTACTCAATGCAGCAGCAATTTGCAAAGCAACATACATTTGTGTTTTCACTCTTTCAGGATTTTCTTTGATTAACTTCCATGGCTCTTCATCAGCAAGGTATTTATTACCAAGACGAGCTACGTTCATTAATTCAGACAAAGCCTCTCTAAAGCGGTATCTTTCAACAGAACTTTCAATAACACTTGGATATGCTCTTAACTCTTGTAAAGTAGCAATATCAACGTCAGAGAACTCATTAGGATGAGGCACAACTCCGTTGTAGTATTTATTAGTTAAAACAACAACACGGTTAATGAAGTTACCAAAAATAGCAACCAACTCATTGTTGTTTCTTGCTTGGAAATCTTTCCAAGTAAAGTCATTATCTTTTGTTTCAGGAGCATTAGAAGTCAATGCGTAACGCAATACATCTTGTTTTCCTGGGAAATCTTCTAAATATTCGTGTAACCAAACTGCCCAGTTTTTAGAAGTAGAAAGTTTGTTACCCTCTAAATTTAAGAACTCGTTAGCAGGAACGTTGTCAGGAAGGATATAACTACCTTCAGCTTTCAACATTGCAGGGAAAATAACACAGTGGAAAACGATATTATCCTTTCCAATGAAGTGAACTAACTTAGTATCATCAGATTTCCAATATGGTTCCCAATCTTTACCTTCTCTCTCAGCCCATTCTTTAGTAGAAGAGATGTATCCGATAGGAGCATCAAACCACACATAAAGAACTTTACCATCTGCACCCTCCACAGGAACAGGAATACCCCAATCCAAGTCACGAGTTACAGCACGTGGTTTTAAACCATCTTCTAACCAAGATTTAACCTGACCGTAAACATTGGGTTTCCAATCGTTTTTATGACCTTCTAAAATCCATTCACGTAAGAATCCATCATATTGGTCAAGAGGTAAAAACCAGTGTTTAGTTGATTTTAAAATTGGTTTAGAACCAGTAATAGTTGACTTAGGATTAATTAAGTCAGTAGCATTTAATGAAGTACCACATTTTTCACATTGGTCACCATACGCTTCTTCATTAGCACATTTAGGACAAGTACCAGTTACAAAACGGTCTGCCAAAAATTGTTGTGCTTGTTCATCATATAATTGTTCAGTAACCTCTTCAATAAATTTACCTTCACTATAAAGCTTTTTGAAGAATTCAGAAGCAGTTTGATGATGGATAGACGAAGATGTTCTTGAGTAATTGTCAAAAGAAATACCAAAGTCCACAAAAGATTGCTTGATAATACCATTGTACTTATCAATAACTTGTTGAGGAGTAATACCTTCTTTTTTCGCTTTCATAGAAATAGCTACCCCATGTTCATCACTTCCACAAATAAAAGCTACGTCTTTTCCTTGTAAACGTAAAAATCGTGCATAAATATCAGCAGGTACATATACTCCAGCTAAGTGTCCGATGTGAATAGGACCATTAGTATATGGCAATGCCGCTGTCAGCGTGTATCTTTTTGGATTTTGTATCATAAATCAATTACAGTTTTCTAAAAAACAATTCAAATAAGACTGCAAAAATAAGCAATACGAACGGAATACATCTATTTATTTTGAAGCATCTTGTTTGCAAAGAGGTTCAAAAGAGAGATGTATCGTTGAAATCTAAATTGAAGAGTTAATGGATATTATAAATTAAATATAAGAAGGCAATTGTTATTGCTCCTTACTTTTCTCATTTTGTATCATTTGTTTCATGTCTTCATTCATCTCAAAACGTTGATTAGTTGAAGACGAACTATTCTCACTTGTTCCGTGCATTGGGATTTCAACGGCTTTATCTTCATTTTCAGAAGTCTTGCTATTTAATTCAGTGGTAACAGATTTTTCACTTTCACTCTTCTTTTCAGTACAAGCAGTCAATGAAACAGCTACCATCGCAAGGATAGTTAGTATTGTTTTTTTCATTTGAAATATATCTTAAAGTGTAAAAATACAATTTTTAGAAAAGATTATTTATAAAGTTGGAGATGGTTTATCTTCATTAACGATTTCTAAAGACGTTTTTGGAATAGAAAACTCTGTTTTTTGTAGCGCTTCAACTATTTCTGAAGGTTTATTCTTTTTAATGAATAAGATAAACAAGCAAGAAATCAACCAATTAAACCAAAATAGATAACCTCCCGAATGGAAGTACAGCCTCATGTGTTTATGTGAAGTAGTTGTAAAGTCTAAAAATGTATAATAAGCGCCAATTGCTCCAATTCCAATAGCTACTAAGATGAGCGGTATATAAACCCATTTAGGAGTCCATTTTTTGACAAGAGTTAACACTATAATTAAGATTAATTGAATAATGAATATCACCAACGCTGTTTTCCAAACAGTTTTAAAAATAGCGTATTCCTTGTAAAATAAGCTAATGCTCACTTTACCTACGAAAGACATTTTAGAAAAAAGCATAGCCGAAGCAAAAGACAACAACAATTGCAGGAGTACTAAAAAAGTAATTTTTCTTGCCATAATCTAATTCATTACAGTCCAACCAATTTCTTCAGAATATCTCAGTTTAAATTTTTTAGTGATGAACTCTGAATTAGGACTTTTATCTTTATGTAAAAAAGAAAAAGGCGTATGCTCTTTGTTTAATAAAACCGTAGCCGTAGCTGTTTTTTTACCTTTATTATCTATTTGAACATTGTTGCTTTTATTCAAGCGATATTCAATAGTTTTTAATCTTACACGATTACTTCTTTGGTCAATCACAAAAGGATGTGATTTCTCAGTCAACTTCAAAGTCACAGTCCATACAGAATCTTTTGAAAGCCATCGCTTCTTAGAAGATTGCTCTTCAAACGCAACATAGCCTTCATTCTCAAGTTTTTTGTAAAACTCGATAAGCTCATGGTCTTTCGTCGTTTTTAAACGCGTTTTTCCAATATCAATAATTGTACTTTCGTAAATAGGCTTTTCTGCTAAGTAACTATCTATAGTAGAATAAGCTCTTGAAGTATTGATATTTTTATCACTACAACTTATAGATAAAAAAGCAAAACACATAAGAAGTGTTGTTATAAAGCTTTTGAATTTCATACCGTAAATTTTAGTCAAAAGTACAAAAAAAGCAATAACATTTACATAGATTTTTTAATAGTGTATTATATTGGTTTTTAATGATTTGTGTATGTAAAAAAGGCTGCTATATAAGCAGCCTTTTTCAAAAAATATTTAAAGGAATATAGATTAATTTCTAACCCATATTTCAATTTCTTTTTCAGTTAACTTACCATTCGAAAGAGCACGAATAGTCATAGATGATTTACCTATTTTCTCGTTAGTTGAAATTACTAAATCATCACCCTTAATTTCAGCAGTACCAAAAGTAGAATCAAAGTTAGTAATCGTTTTTTCAATTAAACCAAAAGGAGAATCTTGGTCAACAATTAACTCTTGAAGTGAAACTGTAAACTCTTTATTTGGTTTAAGAACTATTTGGTTTGTCAATATTTCAGGTGCGTTATTATCTTGGAAGAAAGGAACAGAAGGGAACCAATAGTAACCATTCATGTTATTTTCGCTACCACCTTGCATAAATACTTCACCTTTTTTAGCTCCAGTATTAGATAAAATTCTTGTCCAATTATAGCTTCCTTTGTCTCCCCAACCATCTTTTTTGATTAAAAGAACAATATCACCATTGAAAGGGTCAACTCTTAATCCAGCGCCGTAGAAAGAAAGCTTATCACCATCAGTATCATTTCCTAATACGTGAAAATCTGTATTTAGAGTTCCTGTATTAGTATCAAATTTACCTACTTTGCTACCACCACCCCAATTGCCAGCATCAGATATCCAATATAAAGCATCTTCTTTCATGCTCGCTGATAGTGAACCTGAATTCCAAGCTCCCCAAGTTCCTGGTATTTTAGAAGGAGCAATATCGTAATTCTTAATATCGTTGTAGTCGTTAGGGTTAATGCGGATAAGTTCAGTATCTCTTCCTGCCCAAATCACCCCATGTCTGTCAATAGTAACTTGTGTATAATTACCAGATAACGACATTTTAAGTTCATCTGTATTTGTATCTATAATTACAAGTCCTGTATTTTGAACAATAGCAAAAACTTTTCCAGCAGTATATACCATATTACCAACTTGTCCAGAAACTTTAGCTATAGTACCAGTTGTCGTAAGATTTTTAATATCAAAAACAGTAATTCCATTTCCAGTAGAGATATATCCTTTTGTATCAGAAACACCTACAAAAGCACGACCATCACCATTGATGTCTTCAATTGATTTTACTTCTTTGAAGTTTTTATCTGTGATTACAAAGCGATTCTCTTGTTTAGATACAAAGTAGTAGTAATCCCCATAAGCAGTAGCGTAAGTTGAAGTTCTACCAAGTTTTTTTCCTGGATTAGTTGCATTATACACTCTATATTGTGGCTGTAACGAGTAATCTAAAAAGTTGACAGTACCGTTGTCATGGCCAAACCAATCTTCATTAACAATATAAAAGCCATTAGGTTGAATTAAAGGACTTGCAGCTGTTGGAGGAATGATTCTAAACCCTTCATCATCGCGAGTAGCATTATCATCGCTATTACATGCAAAAGTTAGGGCAAGTAAGCTCAAAGACATTGAGCGGAATAATACATTCTTAGTAATCTTCATTTTTTGATTTTTGAGTTAGTTCTATTATATGAAAATAGATATTGACTCAAATGTATTACATTATTTTTTCTTGCGAAATACGCAATTCAAAGTTTTAGAGATGACTTAAAAAATAGTATTGTTTATTACACCTAAAGACATTTAAAATAACTCCATTTGAACAGGACGGTCATCAGGTTGTGACAAAAAAGGAAATGTATCTGTAATATCATATTGTCTTCTTTCCAAATTGAATTTGCGAAGAGCAATGTGATTACAAGTAAACTGTAAAGAAGGTTTGTCAAATAACTGATACGCTTTTTCTATTTTTTGAATATCTAATTTTCGAGCAATAGATAAGTGAGCATCATTACTTTTTGTAATTATCTTAATTTTTAAAACCTCAAAAAGTTGCTTAATATAGTCCTGTAATATTGCTTTTGAAGCAGGGTCAACAGTTAAAAAGAATGCTCCATTCGGATAAGTACCAAAATCATCAAGCAAGACTTCAGTAGGTTTAAAACGATTACAACAGCGTTCAATTTGTTGTTTTACGCGAGTAATTTCTATTTCAGTTGCATGAAATTCAACAATAGTCAAGTGTGCCAATGAGTTCTTACTATTATACCAACCTATTTCGTCAGCAAGTTTAAGCTTCATTGACCTAACAGTTTCAATGATAAAATCATTAGGCTGAAAACACAGTGAATATTTTTGAATTGTATGCATGCGATTTATTTAGCACTAAAATTAAAAAAATAAATCGATTTTGATAATGTCAATTTAAAAATAGTCAATTTCTATCTTTTTAGCAGTTAGATGATAAGTGTCATTTTTTCTAAGAAATAGGCATCGTATTTTTGTCTTAGGTTTTAAAGCTGCTTCATTATCACATGAAAATAGGTTAGCGGTTTTTTTGGTTAGTTATAAAGGAAAAAAAGTGTCTTAAATATTTAAGACACTTTTTTTTTATCGTAGAATAACGCGTCCTTTAAATGGGACATCGCTATAAATATCAATGTTATGTGCTTTTGAAACAAAAATCTTGCACGGTTTTACTTGGTAAACAAATTCGTCAATAATTTCTTCTACTTGAATCATAGGGTTTTCAATTTGATGCTGAATAAATTCAACATGAAGAATATCATTGTCAAAGTCTAAAGAAGAAAATTCTTTTACGTATTTCATAATAGTGGTTGTTTAATTTATTATTAGTTAAGTTACAAAAAATAAACAAGATAGATAGTGAATATTGAGAATAAAACTATCACATAGCATTAAATTATGACTTTTAGTATAGTTGATGCATGATGGCAATGTCTTTACATTAACTTTTGTGCATAAAACTTTATGAGGTACTATGGGTTTTAGGCCAAAATAAAGTCTATCCACAGAAAGAGAAACTTTTTTAGAAGGGCGCTTCAAGTAATATTTTTATTTAATATAATTGAAAATGAATATTTTATAATTAGGAGGAAGGTGATAATTTATCTAAATTGAGTGCTAATTATTAATTATATAAAACAAACATGAAAGCATTGCTTTTATTTAGCAATATGGAATTATTATCTTCTCTATCATTACTGTCTTTATCAGTATATGATTCTGCAAAAATATTAGGTTTTTTATATTGTTTTTGGCTGACTTTTCGCATTGGAAAGCGATTAAAACAAAGCAAAGGAACATCTCTGGGGTGTTTTGGGTTTGGCTATGTATTTTTAGTCGTGGGATGTATAACAGCATTTGCCTTAGCCGGGCTTTTAGTATTGGGAGATACAATTTATGAAAAAACAAGCACCTTTGTAAAAGGTCATAGATACGAGGCTATTTATTACGATTATGTCTCTGATGTAAGTTATGACTCTGAAAGTGGTAGGGCATCCACAATGTACACACCCATCATTCGATTCACAACAGAAGATGGTCAGTTAATAGAACACACCTTAAATTATTCCAGTAATTCAGCACCTTCTATCGGAGAAAAGGTTACCGTGTATTTTGATTCAGACCGTTCGGATATTGCTATAGTTTCCTTAGGTGTAATTGCTATGTCATTCGGTGTAACCTTATTCTTTGCGATAATAATCTTTCTTTTTGCAGGAATAACAATTTATGCCATGGGATACTCTATGGAGAGCTATAAGAAAATAGCGTCCTATGTTGCAATAAATATAATTTTCCCTTTTTTGATGGTGTTATTCGACGGGTTGTTGATTTACGTCTTATTCGATGGAGAAGAAAAACCGACTTGGGTGCATATAGTTCTTGGTTTCTTCGTATTAATGTTGACATTAGGTATTTGGGGATACATAAAAGCAGTCGTAGGCAAAGAGATAAAATGGGTA
>JASLGC010000002.1 GCA_030150335.1 Flavobacterium sp. | reverse complement strand
CAGTTGATTACGTATGTAAAAGACAGACCTGGACACGATTTGCGCTATGCTATTGATGCCACTAAAATCAATAAGGAATTAGGATGGAAACCATCAGTTACTTTTCCAGAAGGCTTAGCGAAAACGATAGAATGGTATATGAATAACCAAGAATGGTTAGCAAATGTAACGAGTGGAGTTTATCAAGATTACTATAAAGAACAATATAAATAAAATTGTAATTAGCACTCAGTGATCGAAAAGCAGATCACTGAGTGCTAATACAGATTACTTAAAAAAATGAAAGGAATAATACTTGCAGGTGGTTCAGGAACGCGACTTCACCCTCTAACTTTAGCGGTGTCAAAGCAATTGTTGCCTATCTATGATAAGCCAATGATTTACTATCCCCTGTCGGTATTGATGTTGGCGGGGATAAAAGAGATATTGATTATATCAACCCCGAGAGATCTACCAAGCTTTAAAAACTTATTTGGTGATGGTAGTCAATTAGGTATTAGTTTGAGTTATGCAGAACAACCAAGTCCAGATGGATTAGCCCAAGCATTTATCATAGGGAAAGAGTTTATCGGGAATGATGATGTATGTTTGATTTTAGGCGATAATATCTTTTACGGGGCAGGATTACAAGCGATGCTAAAGGAATCTATTCGCGTTGTAACGGAAGAACAGAAAGCAGTAGTTTACGGTTATTACGTGGACGATCCAGAGCGATATGGAGTAGTTGATTTTGATAAAAAAGGAAATGTTTTGTCGATAGATGAAAAGCCAGCGATTCCCAAATCAAATTATGCGGTAGTAGGACTTTATTTTTATCCTAATTCAGTTGTGCAAATTGCTAAAGACATCAAACCTTCACAGAGAGGGGAGTTGGAAATAACAGATGTCAATCTTTCATATTTAATTCAACAACAATTAAAATTGATATCAATGGGGCGTGGTTTTGCATGGTTAGATACTGGAACACATGAATCATTAACAGAAGCCACAGAGTTTGTAAAAACCTTAGAGAAACGAACAAGCTTAAAGATTGCCTGTTTAGAAGAAATAGCCCTGCTAAATAAATGGGTAACTAAAGAGCAGTTATCAACTACTATTAAAAATCAAAAAGGCGAGTATTACGCTTATATTCAAAAAGTAATAACTCGTATAGACTAAATAAAAAAGCCTGAGTGGAAATTCAGGCTTTTAGCGTTAGTAAGAAATATACACTACTTTGTATAATAGTTTTAGTTTAAACTAATTTTCCAGTTTATTTATCAACTTTGATATGCTAATATCAATTGGTGGTTGGTTGATAAATATAATAATACTTGATAGTTTTCTTTAAAAATAAAAAGGAATAAACACGTTGTTTCATCTTTTGGATGACGTAATTGTGTTGTATCAACTTCATGTAAAGTTCATAAGGCAAATGATCAACTTTTACATAATTCTCTCCTCTTTTTTTTGCATCAGCAAGCATTATCAATAATTCGGTATAACGCTGATCTACGTCTATCTGAGACGATTTTTTAAGGCTTACAGTTTCCATTTTAAAAGAATTGACGTTAATAAGGATTTGGTAGGTGTTTTTGTGTTAGTTACAAATATATGTTAATAAAGTGTTTGTAAAAAACATTATTACTCAATAAAACAGGGTGTTCGATGTATTTAACATAATGTTTATTTGTTTTGTTTATTTGCTTATTTTTTAGAATTAATAACGGATGTTATAGGTTAATGTGTGTTTTTTTGTGTAAAACACATAAGTTATGTGTTATTTGTGTGTTTTATTAAGGATTTAAAATAAAGTTTTCTGATGTCTTTTAAAATTATTCCATTTACTTTTTTTTTAAACTTAAAGTATATAAGAGGCTTCTCTTTTTATTCTTCAATTGGACAAAAAAAATGGTATGTCATATCTTTTTTAATGAGTATAAAAGCTTTTTTTAAAATTAGTGTTTTCTTATTTTTTTAATCTAAAAATGCTTTTTAATAGTTAAACATTAGCTTTTGTATTTTGATAATTTTAAGAATCTACAATATGCGTATGTTTTACATAGATTAATGTATTTTTATTCTCGTGTTTAATAAGATTCTTTGGTGGTTATTATCTTCTTTTAATGGTACTTTTCATTTTTTTAGTGTTAATTTTAAGAACTCTAAACGGACAATAGGCATTTGTTTAGGGATTTTAATATTAAGTTTTACTTTTTTAGTATGGAAAGAATAAAAATTGTCATTCTATTTTTCTTTATATCATTCTTTAGTGTTTTTGCACAAAATGAGAATGTAACCTTCCCTTTTTTCTTAACACTTCAAGATGGAGAAACAGTTCCTAAAGGACTTTATTTGCCAGGATCACCTTCTGGAGAAAATGCTGCAACTTTTAAAAAAGAGGGTTTATTCTTAACTCCAAATAATACAAGAAAGTTTGGAGCCATTTTAATGAAGGACATGTCTTTCTCCTCAAGTAATGGGATAGAAGTAAGTTTTGAGTTTAATGTTTATGGTGGTACTGGTACCGATGGTTTTATCATGTTTTTATATGATGGCTCTATTCCAGATGAAAAGATGTTTATGGGGGCGGGGGCTCGTTCTATGGGCTACGTATTCAATAGATCAACAAATAGTAATGAAGAAAAGCAGCGACGAAAAGGTTTGCCAGGTGCATATTTAGGGGTAGCATTGAATATTTCTGGAAATCATAAAGGAAGAGTTTTTAATGATGAACTAAGAATGAATGGTATATCAAAAAATGATTGGTATAACGATGGGGATTTTACAGGGGGAAGTCATATTACTTTAAGAGGTGCAGAATATAAAATGCCTATAGGAGATCCAATGGAGGGATATAGAGGGTATCCTGTATTAAAAACAGTAAGTACTTTATTTACAAAAAAGGAATCGAATGGTAGTGCGGAATTAATAAATTCTGATGTTGTTAATGATGGTGATTATAGTTTCGGACCAGGTATTTCGGAAAAAGATTCATTTATGTTACGAAACGAAGGGATAGCAGATGATGAAAATGATGAGAAATTTAGAAAAGCATTCATTAGTCTTATTCCTCATAAAGATGGAGGCTTTAGCATAACTGTACAAATACAACATGGAGATAAGATTTCTACTATTATAAATAGATACCATTACAAAACTAAGGTTACGTATTGGGAGAATGCCGAAGCATTATATGGAGATTTTGAGACAGACCCTGCACTTGCAAAGTTAAGTGGGAAATCTGAAAAGTTTGAATTAGACGCATCAGTCCCAAAGCGATTCAAAGTTGGTTTTGCCGGAATTACTGGAGGAAGAAAGGATATTCACATGATCAGAAATTTGTTGATTTCTGTTCCTTATGCAGCAGTTGCAACTGATAAGAACTTTGTGGTTTGCAGCAAAACAATGTCTGAGTTTTATCCCTTTGAAAATGATTATGCTTATGCAGGACATATTTCTGAACCAAAATCAAGTGATAAAAATATTGATCGAGAAACATTCAAATTTTACCCAATTGAAGGAGGAGAGTTAATTGATAATCATCATTATTCAGATAAGAGTGGATTGTGGAGCTACGATCCTAACACTGCTTTAATTCGCTTTCATCCTAATGACAATTTTGTCAATGATGGTGCTATTGTTAGATATTCAATGAAAGGCAAATCGGGAAAAGAAGGGGAGCCTTATGGTGAGGAGATATATCGTTCAAATCCTGCAAGTATAACTTTAGCTCCAGAGGAGTGTCCTGTCTATGTTAATCCAAATTTAAGAATTAGAAATTACTAAAAATCATATTAAATGAGCATGTGAAAATCAGTTGTGTTTAAAGCACTGAATTATAGCTCAATTAAATAAAACTATAACTACACATTTTTTTAAAAGAGATAAAGCATCACAGTATTTCTGATTAAAAGATAAATCGTAAAAAGCAACGTTATGAATAGAAAAATTACTTTGTTATCAGCATTATTATTGTCTGGCTACACATTTGGTCAAGTAGGTATTGGTACAGAAACACCAGACAAATCTTCGATGTTAGATATTACAGCAGCTAAAGGTGTTGATAGAGGTATTTTAATCCCAAGAGTTACTCTAAAAGATTTAAAAAGTAGTGCTTCATTTGGAGGAGGAAAAGCAGCAGAAAGTTTGCTGGTTTATCACCTGTCAAAAGAGGATGAGATCCCTACAGGTTATTACTATTGGGTAGGTAGCCAATGGGTGCGAATGATTAATTCTGACGATGTGATTAAACTTTCTGCTTTTGATACACAAAATACTGAAATGGCAGTTGATATCCAAAAGCAGACATTATATGTAAAGGATACAAAAAATAAAATTGTAGAAGTTCCATTAAAGGATGTAAATATCGTATCTACCTTAAAAGATTCGGGTAAAGGTGTATTTGTGTATACTGATGAAACAAATTTAGAAACGATAATTGATATCCCTGCAGAAGTAATTGATAACATTCATACTATTGTAAATGACCCCAAGGTTATTAGTGAGATCATACTTCAGATAAAAGCAAATGCAAGACACTTGGAAGGAGATAGCATTATTCATGTTGAGAAGGGAGAAAGAGCGGTGCTTAACGATGTAAAATTAAGTGTAAAGGATCACAGTATTACCAATGATAAACTTATTGCAGATAAGGCGAATGTAGGTAAGGTATTGATGGTAGATGAAGAAGGATACTTGTATTACGCTTTAATCAAAGATGAAAATACGTTAAATGAAAAGTTTGAAGTAGTTAACAAAGAAGGAAAACTAAACAAAGAAAGTGTGTTGGTTTTATTTGATTCAAAGGGGAATCAAGTAGATATTTCTTTGTCTAAATTAAATATTGTATCAACACTTAAAGAAGAAAAACAAGGAAAGTATTTGTATGTAGATGAAACAGGAACAGAGACTGTTGTTGATATTCCTGCTGCTGTAATTGAGAATATCAATACTATTGCTAATAGTGTCGAGGTGCAAAATGAAATTAAACTTCAGATCGCTGCAAATGCTAAAACATTAACAGGAGATGAGGTAATTAAAGTTGTTGGAGGAGATAGGGCTACTTTTTCTGCTGTACACTTAAGTGTACAAGATAAATCTATTACTCCTGCTAAGTTAAAAGCTGGTAAAGATGATGTAGGTAAGGTGTTGATGGTTGATAATGATGGAGATGTTTATTATGCAGTAATTGATCAAAAGAATACAAAAAATGAAAGTATTACTGTTGAAAATAAAGGAGGAATACTTGATGCATCAAGTGTATTATTTATAACCGACTCTGATGGTGAGAAAATCAATATTAATTTATCTGAATTAAATATTGTTTCTACTTTATCTGATAGTGGCAAGGGAAAATATGAATATATAGATGAAAAAGGGATGAAGGTTGTAATTGATATTCCTGATTCGGTAATAAAAAACATAGATACTATTTTAAGTGTAACTGAAGTACAAGAGAGTGTGTACAACACAGTTGCTATGCAAGGTCAAAAGATCAATACAGATAGTATTATAAAAGTTGAAAATGGAGAAAAAGCTGTTTTATCTGCAATAACATTGTCTGTACAAGATCAGAGTATTACCAAAGAAAAGCTGATTGCTACTGCAGCAGATGCAGGAAAAGCTTTAGTGGTAAATACTGATGGTACGTTATATTATGCTCTTTTAGATGGTAAAAATACTGTAATATCAACTTTTAAAGTAGATGGTGATAATCTAACGATTACGGATTCTGAGAAAGAGGAATTTCCAGTGCCTTTATCAGAAATAAATATAAGTACCTATATCGAAAATGATAAGAAAGGGAAGCATACTTATTTTAACGAATCAGAAACACCATATGAAATCAATATTGTTTCTGATGTAATTAATAATATTGAAACTATTTTAGGAGATAAAAACGTACAAGAAAATATCTATACAACTGTTGCTTCTCAAGGTAAAAAATTATCAAGTAATGATGAAATAATTGAAGTATCTGGAGGGGAGTCAGCTGTACTAAATGATGTAATCTTATCTGTAAAAGATAAAAGTATCACTAAAGATAAGTTAATTGCAACAACTAACGATGCGGGTAAAGTGTTGATGGTAGATGCGAAGGGAGAATTCTATTATGCTGAAATAGAAGATAAAAATACAAAAAACGCAAAATTTGCTGTCACAAAAATTGGAGGTAAGTTAACCAAGGATAGTGATTTTTCATTAGAAGATACAGAACAGCATAAAGTAGATATTAAACTATCTGAAGTAAACATTGTAACTACCCTTGTGAAAGGTGAAAATGCTATGTATATATACACAGATGAAACAGGAAAGATAACAACGATTGATATTCCTGCTGATGTAATTAGCAATATAACCACTATTTTAGAAGATGAGAAAGTGGAGAAAAGTATTTATGCTACAGTTGCCAACCAAGGAAAAAAGATTGCGGTAGATAGCTCATTAAAAATAGGAGGCAATGTAGATAAAGCTGTATTGACGCCAATTACTTTAGAGGTAAATGAAGGAGGAATAGCTACTAAACATTTAAATGATAGAGCTGTTACTGAAGAGAAGATAAGTTCTTTTGGAGCAAACAAAGGTGCGATATTAGTATCTTCAGGAGACGTAGAAAATTCTATAACAAAATTTGAAAGCCCTGAAACTGTAGTTGCTACTGTTGTTCATGGAGATATAGTAGGTGATGAAAGTATAACGGTAGATGGTGGATCTGATGTTATTTTTGGATCTGATAGCAAAAAGGCGAAGTTAAGTTTAAATAAAAAAGGAGTTAAAAATCAGCATCTCGATACAAGTAGTGTAACTACAGATAAAATAAGTTCAAAAGTAACAGGAAAAGGCAATGCAAATGTAGGCGAGGTTCTTACAGCAGATGGAGATGGAAATGTAATTTATGCACCGATCGAAAGAGTAATTGCACCTAAAGCAGGGAACTTACTTTCAGATGGAATTATTAGTGTTTCTGGAAAAACAGAAGCGGCTGGGGATTCAAATGGTAATAAAGCAGTTTTAAAGGATATTTTTTTAGCGATTAAAGAAAAGGGAATTATAACAGAGAAGTTAGCGGATAAGGCAGTTACAACAGTTAAGATAAATCCTGAAGAAGCGAAAGAAAATACAGTGTTAACAGTAGTCAGAAACGGAGAAGTAGCGTATCAAGAAATTAAAGGAGATATGATTACTGAAGCTGGAGAGATTAAAACAGATGGTATTGTAAGTGTTGATGAGGGAAGTAATAAAGTACTTTCTGATGTAACATTGGGTATTAACAATAAATCAGTAAGTGCAAGTAAATTAGTTGGACCTGAAGTCAAAGATCTTGTAGCAACTACTGATGCAACTGGTGCTGTTTCTTATAAAGCAGTGTCAAGTAGTATGATTACGGGAACTGGGGATATAACAACAGATGGTGTTATTACAGTAAAAGATGGACAAGGAAAAGTGTTTTCAAATGTAGAATTAGGTTTGCAAGATGGATCTATATCAACAGTGAAATTGGCACCTAATGCTGTTACAACAGAAAAGATGAGCTCTGTAGTAGCAGGGAAAACGATAGATGATAATAATGTATTAACAGCTGATGGTGAAGGAGGAACTTATTACAAATCAGTAGATGCAATTTTTAGTGAAAAATCGGCAAGCCTTTCTACTACTGGTCCTATTGTAGTGGACAAAGCTGATAATAAAGCTACTTTGCAAGCTGTGAAGATTTCTTTAGCTGATAAAGGGGTTACTAATCAGTTTATTGGAGATAATGCTGTTACTACAGATAAAATGAGTTCTGGTACTGCCGTTGATAAAACAATCCTTACGGCAGACGGACAAGGAAATGTTTCGTATAAATCATTAGGAGACCTTCAAGAAACAGGTTCTTTAAAAAGCGATAATTCAATCTTAGTTAGTGATAAAGATCAAAAATCAATCTTAGGAAAAGATATTACTCTTAAAGTGAATGAAAAAGGAATTCAAACTGGGCATATTGATGTTAAAGCAGTCACTACAGATCGAATTAGTTCGAAAGATATTGCTGCAACTGAAGATGTTAATTTTGCTGGAGGAGATATTTTAACTGCAGATGGTAGTGGAGGTGTTGTTTTTCAAACAGTTCCAAGTGCAATTGCAACCGCAATGAAACGAGATTTAATGGGTGATAAGATTAGTATTTCTGTACAAGGAGGAGAGGATGTTCTTTTTGGTGATGGTAAGGAAAATACAATTTTAGGGATACTACCTTCAGGTGTTAAGTCACCTCATTTAGCTGAAAGCAGTGTTACTACTGTTAAAGTAGAAGATAAAGCTATTACTACTGTTAAAGTAGCTGATAAAGCTATTACTAATACAAAACTGTCTGGTGGAGAAGGTGTTGATAATCGTGTTGCAATTAGTGATTCAATCGGGAATGTTACTTATAAGCAGATTACACCAGATGTTATTACTTCAAAAGGGGATTTATCAGGTGACAGTGTTATAGATGTTGAAAATGGAGTAGGTAAAACATTAGGTAATGTTAGTTTGAGTATAAAGGAAAATTCTATTGAAGCTTCTAAATTAAAATCTACAGGAGCAGTAGAAGGAACTGTAGCAACAGCAGATGGGCAAGGAAAGGTTACCTATAAACCAATTACTCCGGAATATATTACAAATAAGGGAAATATAACAACAGACAGTATTGTAACTGTTGATGACGGAGATAATAAAGTACTTGCAAATGTTAAAATTGGAATAGCAGATAGCTCAATTACAGCTACTCAATTACAAAATGATGCAGTTACAACTGAAAAAATACTTGATAAAAATGTTACCATAGGAAAATTAGGATCTAAAGAATTAGAAGGTCAAATTTTAGTAACAGACGGTAATGGAGGGTTTAAATATTCTACAGTAGCTAAAGAGCAAAGTGATGCTCATGACCTTACTACTGATGATATTATCGGTTTTGGAGACGGGCAAGATGGTAAAGGTGTAGTACTTCAAGATATAAAACTTAAAATCAACGAAAACTCAATTACTAAAAATAAGTTGAGTTCAATGAAGGAGGGTACAAATGATCCTGTTGATCAATATTTAGTCCTTGTTACTGATGGGGAAGGTAAATTTGACTACGTAAGTAAAGACGCAGTGCTGGCTGGAGGAAAGGATTTATCATTATCTGATGCACTTACATTCACTAAGGGTGCTGGTAAAGGGATTGTTTTAGAAGAAACAGGAATTGATGTTAAAGAGGGAGGAATCACTACTGCTAAATTAGGAGATAACGCTGTTACTACTGTTAAAGTAGCTGATAAAGCTATTACTGATACAAAACTGTCTGGCGGAGCAGGTGTTGATAATCGCGTTGCAATTAGTGATGCAGCCGGAAAT
>JASLGC010000325.1 GCA_030150335.1 Flavobacterium sp. | reverse complement strand
TGTAAAACAATACTTAATTCAACAAGGTATTGCTGCTAATCGTATGGTTGCAGATGGTTTTGGTATTGCTGATCCAATTGCTTCTAACGAGACTAAAGCAGGACAAGCTCTTAATAGACGTGTAGAGTTTGGTATTCGTGCTAACGAAAAAATGATTCAAGATGCTCAAAACGAATCTGGTGTTCGTTAATTGAGTTTTCTCATAAAGTAAAAAGGGAAAGAAGTACTGTACTTCTTTCCCTTTTTTTGTGGTTTATAGTTTGTAAAAACTACGGGTAATAATTGAAAAATATTTTATCATAACACGTGTTGGTTTCCTTTTAAAGGGAGCAATCAACACAAGTTAAGGTTTGGTCTTCTTGCATTTTATACCAATGATTAGCTTCATTTACTTGTTGTTGGTCAATCAAAGCTGCTTTCACTACCTCATTGATATAAACACTTTTTCCTTGTGGGATGTAAATAGAGTATTTTAGTTTAGCCTCTGATGTTTTGTTATTATTGAAACTACTTGCTATTAATAGTACATTGTCTTTTTGTTCAAACTGAATAGCTTGTATTTCATTAGAATAGACTAATTCAGACTGTCTTCCTTTCTTTGTATATCTTGCCTCAGCAAAGTTAGTACCCGATACTTTTCCGTAGATTTCATCTTGAAAAGAAGGTAGTAATTCTATTTCAATTGGCAATGTGTTTGCTGTGTCTATTACTTCAAAGCCATCAGTAGTAGTGCGATTTGAATTAAAGTAAGCAGCGTCAACAAATTTGATGTTTAAACTATCTGTATCGTAAAAGGTAAAGTTAGTTTGTCTCTCCACGCGTTGTCTGTCCATTTGATTGCCTAAATCTTCCCAGTTCTTAGCATTGGCAAACGGAATAGCAAATAGTCCTAATGTAATAAACCAGATAATAATTAACGAGATAATTGTAGCCGCTACATATTTGATATTGGTGTAGATTAAACGCAATCCAATAATTAATAATCCAATGAATGGCAAGGTAACTAACATAAATGCTAATGCTATTGTTCTACCATAGTTTGCTTCAGAGAATAAAAAGAATGGAACCCCTTCAGCAGCTGTTTCAGCCAAGATATAATCTTTGTTTATCCACACTCCAATGGCAGCAATTATAATCGTTAATAAATTAATTGCACTAAAAGCGATGAACCCAATACCAAATATATATCTAATCCACTTACCACTTTTTTCTCCAGCTACTTGAGTTTGCCTTTTGATGTTATCATAATCAATATCGTTGATTTTATTAGTAACATAAGAAACATTTTCTTTAACCTTCTTTTCAATAGTTTCAATATTGATAGGTTCTCTCTCCATTTCTAAGCGTTGTGAAGTCGTCTTTGCAGCGGGAATTATAATCCATAAGATTAAGTATAGTAACACACCTGTTCCGTAGAAGACCAATAAAAAAGCAAATAAGATTCTAATCCAAACAACATCAATTTTAAAGTAGTGCCCTAAACCAGCTAATACACCTCCGATAACTCTTTTATCTGTATCTCTGTATAGTTTTTTCTGTCCAGTGTAGATATATTCTGTTTTTATAGTTTCTTCACCATCAAGGATATAATCTTCTGGTTTTCCCATAATATTGATAATTTCCTCTACGTTGTCCTCTGTAATTACTTGATTAGTATCTGTAATTTTTTCATTGAATAACTCAGCAATCCTAATTTCAATATCGTGAATGATTTCGTCTTGTTCTTCCTGAGCGAAAGAACGTCTGATTGCTTGTAGGTAATGGTCAAGTTTGTGGTAAGCATTTTCGTCAATGTGAAATACTAATCCTCCTATATTTACGGTTAATGTTTTGTTCATCGTGTTAGTTTTTAGTGGTTATTGCTTCTACTGCATTTGAAAGTTCAGCCCAGGTTTTAGCAAGTTCATTTAAGAATAGCTCTCCTTGTTCAGTTAGTTTATAATACTTACGAGGAGGACCAGAAGCTGACTCTTCCCAGCGATAGGTCAGATAGTCGTCATTTTTTAATCGTGTCAGTAAAGGATATACTGTTCCTTCAACGACAACAAGCTTTACGCTTTTTAGCTCATCGAGAATTTCAGAAGTATAGCAGTCTCTTTCTTTAAGAATAGAAAGGATGCAGAATTCTAAAATACCCTTGCGCATCTGTGCTTTTGTGTTTTCTATATTCATAATTATTACTTGGTCATTGTTTCTGGAACAAAGATATATCTAAAGGCAGGTACTTTGTATTACATAGTACTAAATATTAACAAGAAATTAACTAATTGATAAAAATCATTATTCCGAATAAAAGAACTTTTACATGGTTGTAATAAGATGATTTATAGTCTGTTTATAGAAGCGTTCATGTATAATTTTTTTTAAGGAAACGAGTGGGGACGTGGAAAATATCTATTGATGAAGGAAAAGTTAGAGAAGGTAATTCATTCAACTTTTTTTGTATATTTAGTAAAAATCTAAAAGAAATGGAGTTTACAGTTTCAAACATCAATAAGTTTTTGTTTTTCAAATTGCCTTCTGCATATTGGACAGGTGTAAGGATGAAAGAAGTTACTAATACTACTGCAATTACAACCGTAAAACACAAGTGGGGTAATCAGAATCCGTTTAAATCAATGTATTTTGCTGTACAAGCAATGGCAGCAGAATTATCGACAGGTGCATTGGTGATGAGAAAGATACAAGAGAGTGGGCAGAAAATATCAATGTTGGTTGCTAACAATAATAGTACCTTTACCAAAAAGGCAACAGGGCGTATTTATTTTGAATGCGTAGATGGTGCATTGTTAGATGAAGCGATTGCCAAAGCGATTGCTACGGGAGAGGGGGTAACTGTTTGGATGAAGTCTGTGGGGAAAAATGAAAAAGGAGAACAAGTTTCTGTGATGAATTTTGAATGGACATTAAAGGTTAAAAAATAGAATCACAATGCGTATTTTAGTTACAGGTGCGACCGGATTAATTGGCAAGCAATTAGTTCAACGATTGTTGGAGGTGGGGCATGAGGTCAATTACCTAACAACTAATAAGAGTAAAAAAGTAGGTGTATTTACGAATGCACAAGGATATTATTGGGACCCTTATAAAGGAGAGATTGAACATGAGGCATTTGCTAAGGTAAGTGTAATTATTCATTTAGCAGGTTCTAATATTTCAGAGTCTTGGTCTGCAAAGGGCAAGGCAAAAATAATGGATAGTAGGATTATTCCAAGTGAGTTTATCTATCAGACATTGTCAAGGATAGAGCATTCAGTTAAGCAAATTGTATGTTCTTCTGCTGTAGGGCTATATGCTAATAGCCATAAGTGGCAAAGTGAGCAACAGTTTTTTAAGGCTGATAATTTCTTAGGAAACGTTGTTTCACAATGGGAGCAGGTAAATTTGAAGTTTGAGCAATTGGGTATTACCGTAAGTTTAGTGCGAATAGGTTTGGTTCTTGCGAAAGAAGGTGGTGCATTGCCACAAATTGCTAAGATGATCAACTGTTATATGGGGAGTGTATTAGGGAATGGAAAACAATTCTATTCTTGGATACACATTGAAGATTTGGTTAATGTGTTTCTCTTTTTGGTTGACAATAAACAAGAGGGAGCGTTCAATGCTGTTGCTCCAACACCAGAAACGAACAAGTCATTCACAATCCGTTTAGCAAAGGTGTTGCATAAGCGTATTATATTGCCAGCAGTACCCAGTTGGGTATTGAGATTAGTCATTGGTGAGAAGGCGGTACTTGTAGTTGAAGGGCAACGCGTTAGTTGTGCTAAATTAGAAAAGGTAGGTTACCAGTTTAAGTTTCGCGATTTGAACCAAGCTTTGAAAGATATATATGAATAGTGAAATGTGCTTCGGCACATTTTTTTGTTTTATGTCATAAGTACATCGTAGAAACGCAGAATGTAAATCACAATAGGATAGTTTACTACAAATAGCAGAAAAAATGTCATTATGACAGAGTGTGCAAGTTGGCAAAGGATTTGCTATTGAGTGAGTGTGAATTATAAAAATTAATTTTTCTAAATTATGAATACTGAGAATAAAGATATAAAGACAGAGCAAGAAGAAATTCAACAAGATGTAGATCAAACAACTGAAGACACAAATGCAGAAGGGGCGACTGAGCAATTGAGTGTTGAGGAAGAATTGACTATTAAATTAGCTGAAGAAAAAGATAAGTTTATCCGCTTATTTGCTGAGTTTGAGAACTATAAAAGACGTACTTCTAAAGAGCGTATTGAGTTGTTTAAAACAGCAGGAGAGGATGTAATGAAAGCATTATTGCCTGTAGTAGATGACTTTGATCGTGCAGTAACTGAGTTAGAAAAACACGGGGAGAGTGATCATTTAACAGGGATTAAATTGATTTCTAATAAGTTTAAAGATGCTTTGCAAAGCAAAGGATTAGAGGAAGTGGAATTAAAAGCAGGAGATGCATTTGATGTTGATGTGGCAGAAGCAGTGACACAAATTCCGGCAGGAGATGATATGAAAGGGAAAATTGTAGATGTAATCGAAAGAGGATATAAATTAGGAGAAAAGATTATTCGTTTTCCTAAAGTTGTAATTGGGCAATAATCTTTTGATAACTGAATATATAAAGAATTAACGAGGATGAAAAAAGACTATTACGAAATACTTGGTATAGATAAAGGTGCTGATGCGGCAGCTATTAAGAAGGCTTACCGTAAGAAAGCTATTGAGTTTCACCCTGATAAAAATCCGGGAAATAAAGAGGCTGAAGAGAAGTTTAAAGAAGCAGCAGAGGCTTATGAAGTATTAAGTGATCCAGATAAAAAAGCTAAATACGACCAATATGGTCACGCTGCATTTGACGGTGGATTTGGTGGTGGCGGAGGCTTCGGCGGAGGTCACATGAACATGGATGACATCTTTAGCCAATTCGGAGATATCTTTGGAGGTGCTTTCGGTGGCGGAGGTGGCTTTGGCGGTTTCGGTGGCGGCGGAGGCGGTCAAAGAAGAGTGAAAGGAACTAACCTTAGAATTAAGGTGAAACTTACTGTAGAGGATATCGCTAACGGTGTTGAGAAAAAAATCAAAGTTAAGCGTAAGGTTAAAGCACAAGGAGTAACGTACAAAACTTGTTCTACTTGTAATGGATCAGGACAGGTAACTAAGATTGCGAATACTGTTTTTGGACGTATGCAAACTGCATCACCTTGTAACGCTTGTCACGGTAGTGGTCAAATCATGGATCACAAACCAGCAGGTGCTGATAGCGATGGAATGATCTTTAATGATGAAACTGTATCAATCAAAATACCAGCAGGTGTTTCTGAAGGTATGCAATTAAAAGTTTCAGGTAAAGGAAATGAAGCTCCTGGTAGCAACAGCGTTCCTGGAGATTTACTTGTTGTAATTGAAGAATTAGAACACGAAACATTAAAAAGAGAGGGTGAAAATCTTCACTATGACTTATACATCAGTTTTGCAGAAGCTGCTTTGGGTGGATCTAAAGAGATTGATGCTGTAAACGGAAGAGTGCGTATTAAGTTAGAGGAAGGTATTCAGTCTGGTAAAATATTGCGTTTAAAAGGTAAGGGATTGCCAAGCTTAAATAGCTATGGTAATGGGGATTTGCTTGTACATGTTAATGTATGGACTCCTAAAAAACTTACTAAAGAACAACGTGCATTTTTCGAAAGCATGAAGGAAGATGAAAACTTCCAACCAGCTCCTTCGAAGAGTGAAAAATCTTTTTTTGAAAAAGTAAAAGAAATGTTTTCTTAGTCTGATAAATATTTATACATTTGTAGGACACTTATTAAACAGTGGATTTTCTTTTTCATAGCAATTTTTCCCAACCTTATTTTTCCAAATAAGGTTGGGTTTTTTTATATAATACCGAAATTGCTTTTTCCCCTCTCTTGTAGTTAGAAATAAATAACTATTTTTACACAAATTAATAGACTAGACTAAATGCAACCTATCTTAGAAGTAAAGGATGTAGTAAAAAAATACTCCGATAAAATAGCATTAAATAATGTGTCGCTAACGGTACCTAAGGGTACTATCTATGGTCTTTTAGGACCTAATGGTGCTGGTAAGACTTCCTTAATCCGTATTATCAATCAAATTACATATCCTGACTCTGGACAAATCTTATTAGATGGAAAGACGTTAGACCCAAGTCACATCAAAGACATTGGATATATGCCTGAAGAAAGAGGGTTATATAAAACAATGAAAGTTGGTGAGCAAGCAATGTATTTAGCACAATTAAAAGGATTGTCTAAAGCAGAAGCAAAGAAGCAATTAGACTATTGGTTTGATAAATTAGATATCAAAGGATGGTGGAATAAGAAGATTCAAGAACTTTCTAAAGGGATGGCACAGAAGATTCAGTTTGTTGTAACTGTACTTCATGAACCAAAACTGTTGATTTTGGATGAGCCTTTTTCTGGTTTTGACCCTGTTAATGCTAATATCATTAAAGATGAAATTCTTGAGTTGAAAGAAAAAGGTAGTACTATTATCTTTTCTACGCATAGAATGGAGAGTGTGGAGGAAATGTGTGACTATATCGCTTTGATTAATAAATCGAATAAATTAATTGAAGGGAAGTTAGTTGATGTAAAGAGACAGTATAGAACGCATTTATATCAAGTAGGAATCTTAACGGATAATAAACAGCGTTTGAATGATGAACTAAAAAGTAAGTTTAGTTTTCAAGCAACGGAGTTCAAATCTTTGAACAATGAAATTCAGTTGGAGATAAACTTAGGAGATAAAATGCCTAATGAGTTATTACATATTTTATCTCAAAACGGACAGGTTACTCATTTCGTAGAGAAGCTGCCAACTGTAAATGATATTTTTATTCAAACTGTAAGTAAGTAAAATGAGCATATTATCGTTAATTATAAAAAGAGAGTTTATTGCTAAGGTTCGCAATAAATCATTCATCGTAATGACTTTTGCAAGTCCTTTGTTTTTTGTAGCACTTACCGTTTTTGTAGGGTATTTGAGTACATTAAAAGGGGATACAAAGAAGATTGCTATTCACGATGAGAGTGGTTTGTTTGTAAATCAGTTTGTGAGTAATGAGGCTTTTGAATATCAAGATTTGTCTGCTGTTGATGTAGGAATCTTGAAGGATAGTGTAAACGAGGAAAAATACGAGGGAATACTTTATGTTCCCAAAGCGGATAATATAGAGGATTATCAAAAGAACATTGTCTATATTTCTAATGAAAGCCCAAGCTTGAGCTTTGTAAGTAAAGTGGAGCTGTTGTTGGCTGATAAGTTAACCCATATCAATTTAAAGAATAGTGGGATTGATTTAGAAGTTATTGATGCGGCTAAAGCAAATGTCAATCTAAATCTTACAAAAGCATCTGGAGAGGCTACTGTGAAAGGATTGAATGAAATTAAGATTATCATTGGTGGATTATTTGGTTACTTCATCATGATGTTTATTATCATTTATGGTAACATGGTGATGCGTTCTGTAATTGAAGAGAAAACGAATAGAATTATTGAGATTATCGTTTCATCAGTGAAACCGTTCCAATTAATGATGGGTAAGATTATCGGTACTTCAATGGCTGGTCTTTTACAGTTTTTAATTTGGGGAGTAATTGGAGGAATACTATTGACGATAGCGAGTGCTGTATTAGGTATTAATGCTACACCGGGTATGGCTTCTGCAGAGATGATGCAAGCTGGTTCTATGTTGCCACCAGAATTAATGGTTGATGTGCAAAATTATGTAACAGAGATTTTATCATTGCCATTAATATCATTATTTATATACTTTCTGATATTCTTTATAGGAGGATACTTCTTGTATAGTTCACTTTATGCAGCTATTGGTGCGGCAGTGGATAATGAAACAGATACACAGCAGTTCTTATTCCCTATCTTATTACCATTAATGCTTGGTGTGTATATTGGATTCTTTACGGTTATTAAAGACCCGCATGGTTCTATCGCGACTATATTTTCAATGATTCCATTCACTTCACCTATTGTAATGCTGATGCGTATACCATTTGGTGTTCCAATGTGGGAAGTAATATTGTCTATTGTTTTATTATTTGGTACTTTTATTCTTGTTGTTTGGTTAGCAGCGAAGATTTATCGTATTGGAATTTTAATGTATGGTAAGCGTCCTTCGTGGAAAGAGCTTTATAAATGGCTTAAGTATTAATTGAAGTTTAGAAAAATTGTAAAGCATTATGGGGAAAATGTCAAAAATTTTAATTGTAGAAGATGAAGCCTCAATTCGCAGAGTCTTGGTTAAAATATTAGAAGAAGAATCATCTGATTATGTTGTTGACTCAGCAGAGAATGGTGAAGAGGCTTTGAAGAAAATTGTTAATGAAGATTACGATTTAGTAATTTCAGATATCAAAATGCCGAAAATGGATGGTGAGGAACTATTGATTGAGGCAAAAAAAATAAAACCAGAAGTAGTTTTTGTGATGATTTCTGGACATGGTGATTTGGAAACAGCTGTAAATACAATGCGTCTTGGCGCGTTTGATTACATTTCTAAACCGCCAGATTTAAATAGATTATTAACAACAGTTAGAAATGCTTTAGATACAAGTAAACTGGTTGTTGAGAATACAATCTTGAAAAAGAAAGTAAGCAAGAAATATGAGATGATAGGAGAAAGTGCTCCTATTAATCACATTAAAGAAATGATTGAAAAGGTTGCTCCTACAGAGGCAAGGGTGTTGATTACAGGGCCCAATGGAACTGGAAAAGAGTTAGTGGCTCATCAATTGCATTTACAAAGTACACGTTCTCAAAACCCATTGGTTGAGGTGAATTGTGCAGCTATTCCGTCTGAATTGATAGAAAGCGAATTGTTTGGTCACGTAAAAGGAGCCTTTACATCAGCTGTAAAAGATAGACCAGGGAAGTTTGAACTTGCTAATAAAGGAACAATTTTCTTAGACGAAATTGGAGATATGAGCTTGTCTGCTCAAGCGAAAGTGTTGAGAGCGCTGCAAGAGAATATCATAACAAGAGTAGGGGCAGAAAAAGATTTAAAAGTAGATGTACGTGTAATAGCGGCAACAAATAAGGACTTGCGAAAAGAAATAGCAGAGGGACGTTTTAGAGAAGATTTATATCACCGTCTTGCTGTTATTCTTATTGAAGTTCCTGGATTAAATGATAGACGAGATGATATTCCGTTATTGGTAAATCACTTCGTGAGTCAGATAGCTAAGGAACAAGGAACAAGTCAAAAGACTTTCTCAGAGGAAGCTATTAACCTTTTACAACAATATGATTGGACAGGTAATATCCGTGAGTTAAGAAACGTAATAGAGAGATTAATTATTTTAGGAGGCAAAGAAGTTTCAAAGGAAGATGTTGAGATGTTTGCAAATAAATAGCGTATGAAACTAAAGAAGATAAATGAAATTTTACAAGGGAACTTGGCTGCTAACGGATTAGTTGAGCCAACGACTCTTCAGAAAAAAACTTTTGGTCAGATTAAAAGTGGGATTGATGTAGTGATTGCAGGTCCTAAGGAAGAAGGTAAAACCACTGCTATGGTTATTGCTGCTCTTCAAAAATTACAAAGACCAATTGAAGGAGAAATTGCAACAAGAGTTTTGATTGTTGTAAAGGATAAGTTTGAAGTAGAGCGCTTAGTTGAGTTGTTTGAAGTTTATGGAAAAGGTATGGACCTTGAAGTTTACGGAGTGCACGACTATACAGACTTGGATGAGGATAAAAATCAAATGTCTTTAGGTAATGATATCTTAATCGGTACTTGTAATCGTTTGAACGAGATGTTTAGTAGTGCTGGTTTTGATGTTAATCAACTTCAAATGTATATTATTGACGATGCAGATATTCAATTGAGAAATCGCCTTGAGCCACGTTTGTTCAGACTTTCAGACAGTATTGGTAAAACACAACGCGTTTACTTTACTAAGGATTATGTAGAGCAATTAGATATGTTTGTGGATAAAACAATGACGGAAGATGTGGAATGGTTTGACTTCCATGATGACGAAGACGAAGAATAAGCCTGTTTAAGGCAAAATAAAATAGAAAAGAGGTTTGTGTATGCAAACCTCTTTTCTTGTTATTAGGAGAATCTAATTAATGTAAAAATAATGATGTACGTTGCTATTATTATGAATAGTGTGCCGCTTCTTTTTAGTAGAGCATTTTTAAAAGGTTGTTTGTGATGAAGTGTATCTCTAAATAGACGAAAAAGTACAACAGAGATTGCAATTAAAAATGATATGTTCAATACCAATTTTAATGGTGCAAGGTCAACTCCGTATTTTACATTCAAAATGGAATGGTAAAATACGAGTGAGGTAAATGCATTTGAAAGTAGTAAAAACATATAAATATCTTTTTGGGGTTATTTTATTCGATACATTAATTATGCCTTAGTAAGGAGGATTAGCTCTTAAAGTTAATTATTTTGAAGGTTTTTTGAGCAATTTATTTGATAGAATAAATAATAAAGGGAAATACAGTGGATTACTTTTTCTTGATAGGATTCAGTATTTAATTATAACAATAGACTTATGGAGTGGTGCTTGGTAGTAAAATGGGATCAAGTAAAGAGGCTACAGGGGACTGATGAAATAAATTCAAGCGATGATATTGTAAATCATTAGCAAGAAAAAAGGCTATTGGTATTTTGTAAATAAGAGTATTGTTTTATGATAGATAGACTTCGTGTTTTTATCACATGAGGCAAATACATTAAATATGACTAACGGATTGTTATCTGTTTATAAGACAAAATTAGTAATAGAAGCAATGTATGGTTATCAAGTGGTTATTTTGACTTCATTTGTTATCATTAGTCTTTTTGTAATAGGAAAAGTATGGGTATAAAAAAAGGACATAATCTAAAGATTATGTCCTTTACCTTGTAGCGAAGACGGGAGTTGAACCCGTGACCTCAGGGTTATGAATCCTGCGCTCTAACCAACTGAGCTACCTCGCCATATAGACTGCTATTACTTCTGTAATGCGAGTGCAAATATAGAACAAAAAGATTACAA
>JASLGC010000056.1 GCA_030150335.1 Flavobacterium sp. | reverse complement strand
ATCTGTACCTTCTAGATCAATGTGGTCTAATGCCTGTAAGATCATCTGTGCTTCGATATGGCACATCCCCCCTGTTACAATCTGAAGTGCGTTTAACCCCACTTCTTTCATACGTACAGCATCTCTATCCGTCTCAGGATCTCCTACTAATACAGATATATTTAACTCATTAGATAGGCGCTTACCTGTTTCTTGCATTAAAGTAGTCTTACCAGAACCAGGAGAAGAACACACATTAATGACGCAGATATTTTTTAGACGTTCTCTAATCGCATTTGCCATGAAGTCATTTGCTTTTAATAAGTGTAAAGTAGTGTTATCACATTGTAGTGAACCTACGCGATTTCCTAAACTTTTTGGATTGCTAGCCATAGTATTAATTTTTTAAGATTGTTTAAATATTACTTTTGATATAAATAAGTCGTTTCCTTGTACGATGTCCGAAGAGGGTTGTCCACACGGGCATACAAATTTGTGAAACTCGACTTTAAAGTCCTTGTCGCAGGAATTACAGTGGGCTATAATATCTTGTACCACCACATCAAGCTCCATATCCTTATACATTTCATTGTCTGCTATAAAAGCATCAAAAGCATTTTGAATAAGAACAGGTTGTACGTTTGATAAAAGACCTGCTGTAATTTCAATTTTGACGATATCCTCACTTTTCGCTTGATAATGCTCTTCAAGTGTTGAGAAAATATCTTTTACGATGGTTAATTCGTGCATAACTCAATACGTCTTTAATTACAATTAAATATTAGTCATTTTATTCATCGCAAATTTCAAGCCGATTTAAAAAAAACTCACAGTTTTTCAAAAAAGCTCTATTATTAGTTCGATAAAGTAAAATATATAGGGTAGCTATAAAATGTCAGAAATGGCACTTACACTTTTCTTTACTAAAAAGGTGCCCAATAGCTATTGAATGTTTTAATCCTTTTCCTCTGTTAAGTCTAACTGATGGCTTAATAAAATCACACTTTCGTTATTAAAACAGTACAAAATTACGAGGTATGCGAAGTCAACAATAGCACAAATCTTGACTATTCTACCATAAAATAGGGGTTCACAAAATTTTATGATATATAAACAACAAAATGCAGTATTAAATATCTTACCGAATTTTTGAAAAAATAACTAACATCTACTAAATAAATAAAAAAAAACTATACCATATCTAAGACTAAATAAGAAAAAAACGCACTTACACCCCTTTTAATATAAAAAACCTAATTCCCTTTTATTAAGATAACCACAACTAAGCAAATGTAAAAATCCCCATAAAAAAGTAAAAAACGATATACGTCAACTAAAAATAATAGCACAAAAGAGGTATAAACAAGAGCTGACACTTTATTTCATTTCTTTTTTTATCTATTCTATTGTTTTTCTTATATTCTAAAAAGCAAATCTTTTTTACACAAATTCAAAATGTCACTTTTCTTGACTAAATCACCTTGAATAAAATTCACATCATTAACATTTTCAAACACTGAATTCCCCCCATAATCAACTATCTTTGCCTTTGCGATTTGCGAATAGAAACACAGCTTGTTCTTTCGAAATTGCAGTATTTCATTTACTTACATTAGCATCGGCGATAAAGACCTTGCCTTCTGCTCAATACAATATTTATGACGCAAACACAGAACAACGCTTTTACTACTTACCAAAAATTTGCCATATTTATCCTTGCAATCACCCAATTCACCGTTATTCTTGACTTCATGGTCATGGCGCCCTTAGGTGATTTGCTATTGAAAAGTTTAGATATGAACACCCAAGACTTCGGAATTGCCGTATCTGCCTATGCTTTTAGCGCAGGAGCAGCCGGATTACTTACAGCGGGGTTTGCAGACAAGTTCGACCGTAAGAAACTATTGCTGTTCTTCTACATCGGCTTTATCGTCGGAACGCTCTTCTGTGCCTTAGCCAACTCTTATTCTACCTTAGTAATGGCGCGTATCGTTACAGGATTATTCGGAGGAGTAATCGGGTCTATATCCATGGCAATTATCACCGACTTATTTACCTTACAACAAAGAGGTCGTGTAATGGGCTTTGTACAAATGGGCTTTGGTGCAAGTCAAGTATTAGGTATTCCAATTGGATTATACATTGCGAATAAATGGAACTGGGAAGCTCCTTTCTTTATGATTGTAGCCCTATCTGTATGTATCGCTATAGCAATTGCCTTCTACCTTAAACCCGTTACTGAGCACCTAAAATTACAACAAAACAAGAAAGCCGTTGCCCATCTGTGGAACACCCTAAAGAACAAAGATTACCGCATTGGATTCATGTCTATCACCTTCTTGTCGATTGGTGGATTCATGTTAATGCCCTTTGGAACAATCTTCGCGGTAAACAACTTAGGTGTACACCCAGACCAACTGCCGATTCTATTCATGATATCAGGAGTGAGTTCTCTTGCCCTAATGCCCTTCATTGGGAAATTAAGCGACCGTATGGACAAGTACCGCTTGTTTACCATTGCCAGCATCTGGTTGATGCTTGTATCAGTAGTTTACACCAACTTCTTTCAAATCCCTTTTTGGTTAGTTGTAACAACCAATATATTGATGATGATTGGAATAATGAGTCGCATGGTGCCCTCATCGGCATTGAGTAGCGCCATTCCCTATTCTAAAGACAGAGGAGCTTATATGAGTATCTCCTCATCCTTACAACAAATATCAGGAGGTATTGCCGCTACCATATCAGGGGCAATCGTATTTCAAGAAACACCTACCAGCCCATTAGTCAACTACGATATCGTAGCCTATGTCGTGGTAGTCGTATCCTGCATCAGTATATTTCTAATGGGACGAATCAATCGCTTAGTACAACAAAACAGATAAAAGAAACCCCTTGTTTGATTTAAACAAGGGGTTTTTTAATGCTCTAACTGAGCTCATGCCATACATTTCTTTCTAAGGCAATCCACACCAATGAAACACTTCAAGGTGTCAAGACTTTTCCTTTCAACATTACTCTCAACATCTCCTTGCATACAATCGCTATCGCATGAAGACATCTACACACATCCCTATCC
>JASLGC010000238.1 GCA_030150335.1 Flavobacterium sp. | reverse complement strand
ATTCACAGTATTTTAGATTCTAAACAAAACAACAATGGTGTTGCAGCCATTCTAAAACCGGAGCTTTCTAAAGGAAACATTACACTGATTGCTACGACAACTATTGAAGACTATAGAAAATTAATAGAACCAGATCCAACCTTGCAAAGACACTTTGAATCTGTAACTGTGGTTGAACCTACTCTTGAGCAAGCTATTAAAATACTAGTAAATACAAAAGAACGATTTACGACATTTCATGAACTTGATATTTCTGACGATGCAATTGAACACGCCGTTAACCTTGCCAAAAGATATAGTAAAGACCGAAAGCTCCCTGATTCAGCAATTGATTTAATGGATAGAACAATGTCTTCTGCCAAAATGATAAATCAAACAGCAGTAGAAGATGTAGAAAACTATAAATTCGAACTTGAAAAGATTAAGAATACAGTAGATATCTCTTCTCAAGAAAAACTACATAACTTACAAACTTTCTATACAAGTTTAATTGAACAAATAAGTCCTATTCTCTTAGCTAAGATTACGGACTCTACTAATATATTTGATATTAAAAGTGAAGTAGAATTACATACCTACATTGCAAGTAAGCTTAACGATTTACAAGAGTTTATTTCCACTCCATTTACCATAATAGAGCCTTCTGAGATAGCTTCTATAATTGCAAGTATTACTGGTATTCCTATAGGTAAAGTTCAAGCTCAGGAAAAAGAGAAACTTATTGGTATGGAAAGCTCTCTTAAAAAAAGAGTTATAGGGCAAGATCATGCAATAAAAGTGCTTGTTGATGCAATTTTAGAATCGCGTAGTGGAATGAATAAAGCTGGACAGCCTATTGGATCTTTTTTCTTACTTGGTCCTACTGGTACAGGTAAAACAGAACTTGCTAAATCCTTAGCTGAAAATCTATTTAACGACGAGAAAGCAATGATTCGCTTTGATATGTCTGAATTTAAAGAAGAACATTCAGCAGCCTTACTATATGGAGCCCCTCCAGGGTATGTGGGCTACGAGGAAGGAGGTTTATTGGTTAATAAGATTAGACAACAACCTTATTCTATTGTGCTTTTTGATGAAATAGAAAAAGCACACCCTTCTGTATATGATATTTTCTTACAAATTATGGATGAAGGAAAAATACACGATAGACTAGGAAAAGAAGGTGACTTCTCTAATGCCATTATTCTTTTCACATCCAACGTTGGTAGCCAGTGGATTGCAGAGCAAAAAGAAAAGGGATTAACTCCTTCTACAACTGAGCTAATGGATGTAATGACTCAATATTTCAGACCCGAATATTTAGCTAGACTTTCTGAAATAGTTCCCTTCTCTCCTATTAATGATACCATGCTGTTAAAAATATTTGATATACAGCTAAAGAGTTTAATACAGGCTCTTGAAAAACAAGGCATCAGTATAAGTATAGAACAAGAAACTAAGCAACTCTTAGCAAGTAAAGGCTTTACTCCAAAATATGGTGCTAGACAAATAGTAGGTAACATACGTACTTACCTAAGAAGACCTATCTCAAAGATGATCATCAATGCTGAGCTTGTTCATGGTAGTATCCTAGAAGTAAAACATGATATTGACAATCAACTAATTTGGAATATTATTAAAGATAATAAATAATAAAAAAACAAAATATATGTTTAATCACAAAGCTTATCTAAAATTAGGTTCCACAGAAGGAACTGATTTTTTATCACTAGCCAAAGGTGCTTACGAATTAGCAAATTTTGAATTCTCTTTCTCTCAAGGTATTGACGAGAAGGGAAAACCAGCAACTGAAGTACAAGGGGGTAATATACAAGTGACCATTCCCAATCTTCCAACAAAAGAATTAATCGAATGGATGCTTGATACTCGTAAGAGTAAAGATGGTGTTATAGTAATGCTTGACAATGAAAATATTCCTACGCAAAAAATAACATTCGAAAACGGATTGTGTGTAGGGATGAATAGCTCTTTTAGTAAAAGAGGTAAATCCTTTCCCTCTTTAAATTTAGTAATTAGAGTAGAGCGAATTACACTTGACAATGGAATTGATTTTGATAATTTTTGGACTAAATAATACATACTATGGCATTTAATTTTTCCGCTCTTGCAGGGCTATTTGAACAAATAGATACAAATATTGAAGGTTATTTATTTATAGATACTTTTAAATATGAGATAATAGACTTAAACTTCGGTTTTGGTCAAGCAATAGATCATAAAGGGCAACCACAACATGAAGTTAAGGGAGGGCAATTATTAGTTACCCTAACTGAAGTACCTGCTCCTTCAATATACGATTGGGCAAAAAGGTCAAACAAACCTAAATCTGGTAAAATCCTTTTTCAAACAGCTTCAAGAGGGACAATACTAACTATTTCGTTTGAAGATGCACATTGTTTTTCATTTACACAGAAAATAAATTTTACTTCTGGAACTGAAATAAATTTAGGTATTACTCCTAAAAAACTTGTCATTGCAGATATTCTACATGATAACAATTGGACTGAATAGTTATGGAAAAATACTTATTAGAATTAGAAATAATTGATCTTGATAGCTTTCTATTTATCGCTGAGCTAAGAGGATCGACCAAAGACTATATAATTGATAATATAGGATTTGCAAAATACACTAGAAATTACAACAAAACAACTAATAATAACATACTTTATTTCTATCAGTTCAACCACTATATTGTATATCCTATGGATGAAACTGACTTACAAAAACTTAAAAATCTAAAAAACAATTATACAACAACTACTATTTCAAGTAATAACTTTGAAATAGCAAATGAGATTACATCATTACAAATAACCGCAGGTCTTTTACTAGATAAAGTTCTGAATTACAGTTCAAAATATACTCAAAAATCTTTTTATGAAATTGCTAGAATTAGTAATGAATATTTATTTGACTTTAATAATCAAACTAAAATCTATAATTCTGGTGGCACAATTTATAACAAAGGATATAAAGAATCTATAAACTCAATAACTAAATTGAGAAAAGGTATTAAATTTACAAGCCACGCATTAAATTTTTTAGGTTATATAGAA
>JASLGC010000057.1 GCA_030150335.1 Flavobacterium sp. | reverse complement strand
GCGTGAGAAACGTTGTTTCCAACCATTGCTCTTTTACCAGTAATTTCACAAACTCTTGACATTATTTCTTATCTTTTATTTCAATATTCAAAATCAGGGTGCAAAGTAACGAAAAAGAAAATTATTTTACAAAAACTTTTTCTGTTATTTTTCTAATATTTCATTATATATCAACTCTAAACCTTTGGAAACCGCACTATTTATGACTTTCTCCCTTGGTTGACCGAATTGAAATTTCTTTGCAAAAACTTTTTCAGGTGTTGCTATACCTATAAATACTGTTCCTATTTCTTCAAAAGAATCTCCTTTTGTAGGACCGGCATTACCAGTTGTAGCAATTGCAAAATCAGATTTAAATCTTTTTTTTGCGTTTATAGCCATTTCAATAGCCACCTCTTCACTTACTACACTATGTTTCTCTATGATAGCTTCGTTCACTCCTAATAAGTCTATTTTACTTTGAGTAGAATATGTTACTATTCCTCCTTTAAAATAACTCGAAGATCCAGGCTTCTCATTAAAGATTGTAGAAAATCTTCCCCCTGTACAACTTTCTGCAAAGGAAATAGTTTTTTCTCTATTTTCCAATTCTCTGATAACAATTTCTCCTAAACTTATATCTTCATAAGCTCGAATATAGGAAACAGCGCTCTCAGGAATCATTCCTATCTGATTTTCAAGAGCTTTTTCTAACTCTTTTTTATTATTTCCTCTTATAGACAAGCGTAATCTAACGCGCCCTGGACTTGGCAAATAGGCTAATTTTATGCCGTTTGGCAAATTATCTTCCCAATCGCTCAATAATTCTGCTAATAAACTTTCTCCTATACCATAAGTAATAACCGTGCGATGTAAGTTAAAAACCTCATCAAAATTAGCAAGTACATAAGGTATTACCTCCTCTGTAAAAATACTTTTCATTTCAAAAGGCACCCCAGGCAGAGATATAAAAGTCGTTTTCCCTTTCTGCATTAGCATTCCAGGAGCAGTTCCAACGCGGTTAAAAAGCACTTTCGCCTTTGAAGGAACAAGAGCTTGTTGCTTATTTATTACTGAAAGTGGACGATTAAACAATCTTTCCAACATCTCAGTAACATGCGCTAAAACTCTTTCATTCTCGATTAATTCATCATTAAAAAACTCGCAAAACACATTTTTAGTAACGTCATCTTTCGTAGGACCTAAACCTCCTGTAATGATTACCAAATCCACAATATCCAACTGTTTCTCTAAAACAGCTTCGATTGTATCCTGCTTATCAGATACAGTAATTATTTCAACTACATCAAAACCAAGATCATCTAACTGCTTAGCAATAAAAGCAGAATTCGTATCTACAATTTGCCCAATTAGAATTTCATCACCTATTGTTACTATGCTTGCTTTCATTTTCTATAAATCAAAATCCTTCTTTAATTCCTTTACAGCATTCTTCACATGTGCTTTAAAAGACTTAAAAATCTCCTTTACTTCTTTAGTCTTCCCTTCTTCTTTAGTCCACTTTTCTATTAAAGAAAGCTCTTCCAAAGCTTGATCCATTCCCAAAAAATCCAAAGAAGGTTGCAAGGCCATTGTATGCTTATTCACTTTTGCATACTCTTTCTCGTCAATTCCTTTCTTTATTTTTTTCAAACGACGACGAGAATCCTCTATAAAAGCAATTAATTTCTCTTTTACAAGTTCATTATCGTCATTGTATTTTTTAAATAACGGACCTAAGTCATAATAAAGTGCCATAAAACTATTTTACGTTTAAACGGAATATCTGTCTTCCAGCTATTTCTCCTTCCAAAACATCTCCTTCATTTACCTTACCAACTCCTGCAGGAGTTCCTGTGTAAATCAAATCCCCTGTTTTTAAAGTAAAGTATTTAGAAACCTCAGCTATAATCTCGTCTATATTCCAAATCATTTGCGCTGTAGAAGCTTTCTGTACTACGTTGCCATTTTGTTTTAACAAAAACTCTGTATCGAATAGATTAGGCAATTCCTCTTTAGAAAAAAATGTTCCAACACTTGCTGCCCCATCAAATCCTTTAGCTTTCTCCCACGGAAGTCCTTTCTCTTTTAACTTACTCTGTAAATCTCTTGCAGTAAAGTCAATTCCCAATGACACTTGATCATAATATCTATTCGCATATTTTACATCAATATACTTTCCTACTTTACAAACTTTCAATACAAGTTCAACCTCGTAATGAATATCATTTGAAAACTCTGGAATAACAAAAGGAATCTCTTTTCCCAGCAAAGCAGTATCTGGTTTTATAAACAATACCGGTTCACTCGGTCTTTCATTATTTAGTTCATTTATATGATCTACATAATTTCTACCAACACAAATAATTTTCATCGTTCTTATGTTATTAGATTATAACTTATTGTTTAATTTTCTCAGCTTAATTGCTGTCAACACTTTTTTAGTGTACAAAGGAAAATCTGCGTTTTGAATCCAACCATAATAACCAGGTTCTCTATCTAAAACATCTGCTACTAAAACACCTTTGTGTTTTCCGAAAGCAAAGATTTCTTCTCCTTCTTCATTTAAAGCGATAAAACCAGCAAAGTCAACACTTCTTTTTCGTGTAGTATATTCAGACAATGACTTCATATCATTTTCTAAATCAGTATAACGATCTAACTGTGCTTTAAGAATCTCATAAGTAGCATTTGTATCAGCCGCTGCAGAGTGAGCATTTTCAAGTGTTTCATTACAGTAAAAACGGTAAGCAGCACTTAATGTTCTTTCTTCTTTCTTGTGAAAGATAGTCTGCACGTCAACAGAAACTCTATTACCCATTTCAAAATCCACTCCAGCTCTCAACAATTCTTCTGCTAATAAAGGAATATCAAAACGGTCAGAATTAAAACCTGCCAAATCTGCATCTTTAATCATATTGTAAACTTGTGAAGCCAACTCTTTAAATGTTGGTTCATTAGCTACTTTATCATCAGTAATACCATGTATATTTGAAGACTGTTCTGGTATATGCATTTCAGGGTTTACCAACCACGTTCTACTCTCCTTGTTCCCATTTGGATATACTTTTAAAATTGCAATTTCTACAATTCTGTCTTTCGCTACATCAATACCTGTCGTTTCTAAATCGAAAAAACAAATTGGTCTATGTAATTTTAATTCCATTATTCAAATTTTGTTTACTACAAATATATAAAATGTAAAACACTCCTTTGGAATATAACTCTTGAAGTTTTGAAACAATTAACGGAATGGCTACAAAAGCTAAAAACTATGTAAAATGACAAACAGTTTGTAAACAAAGTATTAGCACCTTTCGTTAGGTACTTCATCACCCCGTTAAAAACACTCAAAAGCCTATTTATTCATTGTTAGTATTTTCGAATTAATACTATTAGAAAAGGAAATGAAATATTCAGGCAATTGCCCCAACCTCATAGAGGGCTTACTCATAACTTACAGATATGTCAATTGCTATTCCCAGAAGTATTATACATGACTACAATTAAAGCCTCTCCTAAATTTTAATTATACTTTTAAAACAAAAGAAGCCACTTACGAATAAGTGACTTCTTTCTTTTTTAAAAACAATTATAACATTACATTACCCCTTTCTCAAAAGGTGATTTCTTTACACTTTCTGGTAAATCAGATGACAAGCTGCTTAAAAATGCTGCAATATCGTCTAACTGTTCGTCAGTAAGTGTTACATTATTTTGAACTATTCCCATGATTTTAATCGCTTGTTTCAAATCTGCGACTGAACCATCATGGAAATAAGGTGCTGTATTAGATATATTTCTAAGTCCTGGTACTTTAAACAAATACTTTTGAACTTCTTCTTTGGTTAAATCATATAAACCATTGTCAATTTTTTCTGACTTAGTTAACTCCCAATAGTTTTTATACACTCCAAACTTTTGGAACATTTGACCTCCTAAGACCACTCCATTATGACAAGTAATGCAACCTACACTCATAAATGTGTCAAGACCTTTTTGCTCTTTCTCAGTCAAAGCAGTTTGGTCGCCATCTAAAAACTTATCAAATCTACTTTCAGGATTTAAAGTTCTCTCAAATGCTCCGATGGCATTCGTAATATTTCCAAATGTAATCGGTTGCTTCTCCTCTTTATATACCTTACCAAATAAATCTTTATATAAATCTATTTTTTGAATTCTCTCTTCTAATTCCTTTTCACTTTTTATATTGTGCTCCACAGGGTTCAAGATTGGCCCCCCTGCTTGTTCCTCTACATCTTTCGCACGTCCATCCCAAAACTGCATACCATGCAAAGATGCGTGTAATACAGTTGGAGAGTTTCTACCTCCTAATGATCCATCATCACCTGGTGAAAATGATAAATTATCAACTCCATAAGTACTCAAATTATGACAAGAGTTACAGCTAATATTTCCATCACCTGATAATCGTGTATCAAAATATAAATATTTACCAAGTTCTACTTTTTGGGGATCCAACTTTTCAAACTCTACAGTAGATAAAGACTTAAAATAATTATTTGCCTTAGTTAGTAATTCTGAATTTTCTTTTGAACTTGTATCTGTTGCTTTTTCTTGTTCTTTTTTACACGCAACAAATGACATTAACACAGATAATAGAATAACTTTTTTTAACATAGTTTCCAGATATTTATTTATCATAAATTTATCCCCTAAACATCGCATTCCACATGATATATATCAGCGAAAAATCACTTTAACATTATAACAAATACGCAATATTTACCTATTTAACTCAATATATAAATCAACAAAATACCCTCAAAAAAACACATACACTAAAAATAATTTTGTTTTATTAATTTTTTATTATATTTTGGTTATAACAAACACAAAATCTTAACTAATGAAACAATCATTTTCCTTACTAATGGTCACTTTATTTGGCTTACTTTTTCAAAGTTGCCAAACCACTGAGACAATCGTTTCTTCTCCGTTCAAATTGAACAAATCAGAAACAACAGTTTATTCAGCTAAGACTTTTATGTTTAAAAACTATTTCTTCACTTATAAAGATGGTGAAGCAACTTTAGTTTACCAACAAGATGATAAACTAACCAAGAAATCCGAACCTATTTTCTTAAAGCTAAAAGAAAACAAATCCAATAATCGCTATCAAGAATTTATAGATTCAAGCGAGCAGATTAGTGTAAAGATTATTAACCAATATGAAGTTAGACTTCAATTAGACAAAGTAAGATATACTTTATATACTTCTAATTATTTGAAAGAAGTTAATGCAGATACAGAAAAAATACTTGCCGACATGGCAATTTGGAAGAACGCAAGATTCTAATACAAAAAAAGAGCTATCTATAAATTAGACAGCTCTTTTTTTTGTATAAAACTACAGCCCTGGTTCAAATGAACTAATCTCACTTCGCAACCAATCTGGTATTTCAATCGACTTCTTTTCCTTCATATCTATCATCACCTGAGTACTTGTTCCAATTGCATGAACAATAACCCCTCTCTTATCATTATCGCTTAAAACAGCATATTCAATTTCAAAACTCTTACTTCCCATTTTTGAAATACGCACACCCACTCTTGGGTTTTGAACAGTCAGGTTTATTTCTTTTAAATAATTACACGATATATTCGCTATCACAAACATATCCTTATGCCAGTTCCACGTTTTACTCGCTTCCCTCATGTAAAACCCTCTCCCAATCTGGAAGTAATCAATAAAAATTACATTATTCACATGCCCTAATGGGTCTAAGTCACTCCATCTAACTTCCAATGGATGGTAAAATCTAAAATCGCTTATATTAAATTCCATTATTTATCTTTTATAATTCAATATATAAAATCTGTTTCTTTTCACAAGCATTTTTAACAATTACTATTCCTTAACTTTCTGACTATAAAGGATTATTCCAAGCCTGTTTCAACATTATCAGCCTTATCTTTTTTAAACCTAAACCCTTTATGTAGAAAAGAAATCTCTTTCTTTAAATCAAAACGCTTCATGATAGAAAAAACAAAATTGGTCGTTAAAAGATTAGACTGATAATCATGCTGTGCATCCAAGTAAACACCATTGATAATACTTGTTCCACTGAATACCCAATCATTTTTATAATAACTAATGGATAAACGCGCTCCCATCGTTGGATTCACTATAAAATGAGTATTCTTGGTCAGTAAATTCTCTTCAAACGCACCATTAACACCAAATACAACAGAACCCGCTAACAATAAATCATCCCATAAAACCCAATTATAACCATACCCTACACTTGGACCAAATTGATAAGTCTTCTTTTCGTAATCTTTATACTCTACATCAAAATCCGGTATATTACGCAAGGCTGTATAAAAAAAACTTCCCCCAACCAACCATGTTCCTGCTGATTTAAGCTGTCGTTTACTTTGGTCATTTGCCGCAGCAATAGAATACCTCTTATTGTTAAACACATATTGATATAGTACTCCATACATATTAATACGCAAGTCGGGGTATTTCACAATATCTGCAATATCTTTTTCCTCATTAAGATAAAACCCTTTGTATTGTTTAAAATATAAATCAACAAGGAATTTATCCCCATAATGGTGATACTGAAAATCTGTCGCTTTAGTCTTACCTTTTCTACTATCCTTCAAAAACGAAAATCCTTGACTAAAACTTAACGAAGAAGTCCCCCACATAAAACCTACACCTAAACTAAAAGGTTTATTAGAGTCGTACTTAAACTTTTCATCTCCCTTATAGGCATATTCCAAAGCAAGGAAATCATTACTCGCCATAACTTTAACACCATACATCCTCTTGTGCGAAGCAATATAAGTCGAATCTACTTGCGCAAAAAGATAGCAAGGCACACAAACAAGAAAAGCAATAATTAAATACCTCATTATTAGTAGGTGTGATTTTAATTTATCCAACAATATTAATAAAAAAAACCTTCAGCGAATTGCTGAAGGTTTTTTTTTGCCTTAAATTGTTTATTAATAATTAACAAACATCGTAATGTTCAACTTTATGGAAATCACTAAAAGCAACTTCCTCATCACATTCTAAAGTTGGATAATGAGTTTCACCTGCATCGAATAACATAACATTCACACGCTTGAACAACAATTTCAACATTGCTTTTTGTCCATCCTCATCCAAATTCATTACCATCTTAACGATGTGCTCTTTAACTGTAGTACTTTTCTCTTTGTCCACACAAATTAAAGTTACATTAAAGTTGCTAATTCCCGATACAGAAACTCCAACAACCTTAAATCTTTCTTGATCTACATCAAAGTATTCCCCAATACTACTGATATAATTTCCTTTGTTTGCAGCGATTCTATCAGATATATCAGCTGCGATACTTCCCGTGAAGTCATTGTAATGTACTTCTGCTTTCATAAACAACAAAATTTAATTTTCTTTTCACTGATAAAGATACTAATTCATTAATAATCACAACTATATATGTATATTATTCAACAGAATTGCCCATTACCAACTAATAATAAAATATAAATTAATTATTTTATCAAAAAAAGAAAAATAAACCACCTTTAAAGCTAAATAAATTCACATTATGTAGTTTTTTATGAAACATAAACAATATTAAATAAGTCAATAACATTATTTTATGAATACTTCATCCAAATACAGGCCTAACTGACAATTATCAACCAAAATCAATATATTGATAATTTTCAGTTAAAAAAAGTGACGTTAAGACTATTTAACAATTCATTAAACTCATAAATAACTACATAAAATGACCAAAAATCAATATGTGAAAAACACCATGTATCACTTATTGTGATTATCTACATTTTATAACTACTCTAAATAGTCGTTTATTCAACTTTAAAAAATAAAAGTCACACATTTCTCATAGCTTTCTTAATAATATACTGTGTCTCTTTACTTGTATTCTCATTATTCCAAGTAGCACAAACCTTCTTCACAAAAGCCGCATCTGTTTTTGTCACATCATTCAACCAATTTCCTACACTATCACGCACATACTTAGAAGCATCTCCTCGTAAGGCTTCTAAAATAGGAAGTCCTAATGCTGGGTTTTCTTTTAACGCAGTAATATGAGCTGCCCAAACCCCTCGTGGTCGTGTAGATTCCGAAGCAAATCTCCTAATATTCTCATCTTCATTTTGTGTCCAAACTTGCAATAGCTTCAAGCTATCCTCTAAATTATTGATAATATCAAGACGTACTGCCATCCATGAAATCTCACGTACTCCAAAATGCTTATCTCGCGCAAAGTCCTTTATCACATCTAATTTCTCGCTAATTGACATTTTTTCATTGTACTGTATAAAATAAGTAGCCCAACAACGAACTGAATCACTTTTATGATTTTTCAATAATTCAAATAACTCCTTGTCATTATCCTCTAAACACAAATGAAATAACGTATGACCTATACTTTGATTTATTGTATTAACCGTTACTTTTTTCAATACTGCAATAGCATCTAAAACAATAGAAATATACTTCTTCCTATCCAAATCCGTCAGTACATTTTCTAACAACAATCGCTTGTCTATCGCTAACCATTCTGTAAGATTGGCACTTTCAATCTCTCCCCTATTCAATTGACCTAAAACCTCAACTGGTATATCTTTTATAGCACGTGCTCCCTTGCGTTTTTGCATACCTTAAATACTGTTTAATAATTCCTCCACCTCAACTCTATTCATATAATCTACATCTTCAAACTTATATTCTACAACACCTCCTTTATTAATTATATACACCAAAGGTACTACCAAGTTATTCTCCTGATGTTGATTAATCAAAGTTAAATCAATTCCTAACTCATTATAATAAGGTACTGCATAATCCTGCAATTCAAAACTAATTCCCAAGGCATTGCCTAACTCATTATTTTTATCTTGTAAAACTTTAAAAGGAAATGATTCCCTTTCCTTCCATTCCTTATTAAGCACAAATTGCTGTGGAGTAACTAAAACTACCTCCGCTCCCCTACTTCTAATCTCTTGATAATACTTCATCAAAAAGCTTACTTCAATAGTACAAAAAGGACACCAACTTCCACGAACAAAGGAAACAATCAACTTCTCTGATGAATATAAATCTTCCAGATTCACATTCCCCCCTTTCTCTGTTACCAAACTCACTTGAGGAAATTTATCACCAACATCAATAACAGATTTTAGATTTGCCTGACTCTTTAAATCATTTATAGAACGACTAAATACCTCTAAAACCTCAACAGGCAACTGTTCTGTCATTACTCTCTTAATTTCTTCCAATGCTTGCTTAACTTCTTTCATTATAAATACCTTATTTTTACAAAGATTAAAAAGAACAATTGTCTATACAATACCGCATATATTTGC
>JASLGC010000033.1 GCA_030150335.1 Flavobacterium sp. | reverse complement strand
ACCTTTTGCATTTACACTATACAAAATGAATAAAAAAAACTTCTAAATAATAGTTGACTTACTATGTGTCACTGCATCTTGATATCTAAAGCCAGTTCTGTTTTTTATGCGATTGCTAATAAAATCACCAACTTGACTTGTTGTATATTCTGATTCTTTAATTAAATCAGGAGTAAGCACACCTTTATTTATACAGTAGGTTACAGCCTCTCTAATTGCCTCCGCTGCATCATTCTCACCTAAGTGTTCCATCATCATTGCTGCACTTAAAATGGAAGCAATAGGGTTTGCAATTCCTTTTCCTTTTGCTTGTGGATACGAACCGTGAATTGGTTCAAATAAGGCATTGTTATGACCAATAGAAGCGGAAGGCAATAAGCCAATAGAACCACCAATAACACTCGCTTCATCTGAAATAATATCTCCAAACATATTTTCTGTTAGTACAACATCAAACTGTTTTGGGTTCAAGATTAATTGCATAGCCGCATTGTCAACAAATATAAAATCTACTGTTACATCAGGATATTGAGCAGCAATTGATTTAACTACTCTTCGCCATAATCTTGACGTTTCTAATACATTTGCCTTGTCAATTAAGGTAACTTTCTTATTTCTTTTTTGAGCCGCTTGAAAAGCTAAATGCGTGATGTTTTCTATTTCCTCTTTGTGGTAGGTACACACATCCGTAGCGGAATTGCCATCTGTACTCGTGCTTTTCTCACCAAAGTAAATACCACTAATTAACTCTCTATATATTACTAAATCTGTCCCTTTGATGATGTCTTCTTTCAAAGGACTTTTTTCAATTAACTTATCATAAGCTTTTACTGGTCGGATATTCGAGAATAATCCCAATCCTTTTCTTAAGGCAAGTAGCCCTTGTTCTGGACGTACTTTTGCATTGGGGTCATTGTCGTATTTGGGGTCGCCAATTGCTCCAAACAAAACAGCATCTGACGATTTGCAAATAGCTAAGGTCTCTTTGGGCAATGGAGATTCTGTTTCATCTATGGCAATAGCACCAACGAGAGCATGATGATAATCTAATTGAATTATATATGTTTGTGAAACAGCATCTAATACTTTAATCGTTTCATCGATAACTTCAGGGCCAATACCATCTCCAGGTAATACGGCAATTTGGTAGCTTTTTGTCATAAGTAGTGTGTTTATCGTTTTTGCTCGAAAGCTTCTATTTTACTCTTTCGACTAATTAAATAGTCAATATCGTCATACCCATTTAACAGGCATATTTTTTTGTAAGAGTCTATATCAAAAGCCTCTTTAATTCCATTTACATCAATTGTTTGTTCTTGAACATCAATCGTAATTTTTGTAGATGGATTCTTCTCAACTTCTTGCAGTAAGTAGCTTAAATACTTTGGACTTACCACAATTGGCAGTAAACCATTATTTAAGGCATTCCCCTTAAAAATATCTGCAAAATAGCTACTTACAATGGCTTTAAAACCATAGTCTTTTAATGCCCAAGCGGCGTGTTCTCTACTACTACCACAACCAAAGTTGTTTCCTGCAATTAAGATTTCACCGGTATATGTTTTGTCATTTAGGACAAAATCTTCTTTAGGGTTTTCATTGTTGTCAAATCTCCAATCTCTAAATAAGTTTTCTCCAAAGCCTTTTCTATCTATACTTTTTAGAAAACGCGCAGGAATGATTTGGTCTGTATCTATATTTTCTGTTGGCAATGGTACAGCCGTAGATTCTATTTTAATTAATGCTTGCATAGTTTTCTAATTTAGTATAAGATATTTTTCCTTCTATCGCTACAATAGAAGCAGTTAAAGGGCTTGCCAATAACGTACGTGAGCCTTGTCCTTGTCGTCCTTCAAAGTTTCTGTTTGAAGTAGATACGCAATATTCTCCTGCAGGTATTTTGTCTTCATTCATCGCTAAACAAGCAGAACACCCCGGTTGTCTAATCACAAAACCTGCGTTTTCAAATACTTCATCTAATTTTTCTTCTTTAATTTGATTGACAACTTGTTGTGAACCGGGAACAATCAACGCATTGACGTCTTTTGCGATTTGTTTTCCTTTAATATAAGAAGCAGCAACTCTAAAGTCTTCAATTCTTGCATTGGTGCAACTTCCAATAAATATGTGTTTCACAGGAATGCTATCCAGCGATTGTCCTTCTTTTAATCCCATGTAATCCAGTGCTTTTTGCTCTGAACTACTTTTGCTTTGAGGAATGCAATCATCAACAGAAATTCCCATACTTGGATTAGTACCGTAGGTAATCATTGGTCTTATATCCTCTGCATTAAAACTATACTCTTTGTCAAAAACAGCGTCAGTATCAGTTTTTAATGTTTTCCAATAGGCAACTTTCTTATCAAACTCTTCTCCTTTTGGAGCAAAAGGTTTGCCATTAATATAGTTGAACGTTGTTTCATCTGGCGCAATCATTCCGCCTCGAGCTCCCATTTCAATACTCATATTACAAACAGTCATACGGCTTTCCATACTCATCTGTTCAAAAACATCACCTGCATATTCACAGAAATAACCTGTTCCTGCATCAGTGCCTATTTGAGATATAATATATAGAATAACATCCTTTGGCTGTACGTTTTTACCCAATTTACCATTGACATTGACACGCATTGATTTTGGTTTATTCATCAAAGTACATTGGCTTGCAAATACTTGTGCCACCTGACTTGTTCCGATTCCAAAAGCAATCGCTCCAAAAGCACCATGTGTTGATGTATGACTATCACCACATACCATGCTCATTCCCGGTTGTGTAATACCCAATTCAGGTGCGATAATGTGAATAATACCTTGGTAAGGATGTCCTAAACCATAAAAGGTAATATTGTTTTGTTCACAGTTAATCGCGAGTTGTTCCACTTGCTGTTTAGACAATGCATCTTTAATGGGACGCTCTTGGTGTAGAGTAGGTACATTGTGGTCAACAGTAGCAACAATTTGGTCAGGTCTAAAAACAGGAATATTTCTGTTTTTTAATTCGTCAAATGCCTGCGGACTTGTAACTTCGTGGATTAAGTGTTTATCAATATATAATATTTCTGGGCCATCTTCAATTCGTTCAACGACATGGGCATCCCATACTTTATCAAATAATGTTTTCGGTGTATTCATATTCAGTTTCTTAAGCTTGGTTGATTAATTGGTTTTGAGTGTATAAAGTCATTATTTGAAACAAGTCAGTTTCTGTAATTTCTTTTTTCGTATCGGCAACTTGTAGAAAGTGTTCATACAAAATATCAAGTTGCGTTTTCGTTACCTCATAACCAATGTTTTTAAAGCGATATGCTAATGCAGAACGACCACTACGAGCAGTTAAAATAATAGATGATTCGTCAATTCCCACTTCTCTTGGGTCAATGATTTCATACGTATCTCGTCTTTTAATCACCCCGTCTTGGTGAATCCCAGAGCTATGTGCAAAGGCATTAGCTCCAACAATCGCTTTATTCGGCTGTACTATCATTCCCATTGTCGAAGAAGTAAGGCGACTCATTTCATTCAGCATTTTGGTATTAATATCGGTGTGGAAACCTAAATGCTGATGTTGTTTTAAAATCATAACAACCTCTTCTAATGCTGTATTTCCTGCTCGTTCGCCAATTCCATTAATAGTACATTCTATCTGTCTTGCTCCATTTGTAATTCCCGCAATAGAGTTTGCAGTAGCCATACCTAAATCATTGTGACAATGGCATGAAATGATAACATTTTCAATTCCTTTCACATTGTCTTTTAGGTATTTAATTTTTGCTCCGTAATCAGCAGGTAAGCAATAGCCAGTCGTATCGGGAATATTAAGTACTGTGGCTCCTGCTTGAATGACGGCTTCACAGACTTTAGCTAAATAAGCATTATCTGTACGTCCGGCATCTTCTGCATAAAATTCTATATCATCTGCAAATTGTTTAGCATAAGCAACAGCTTCTGTTGCTCTATCAATAATAACCTCTTGCGTAGAGTTGAATTTATATTTAATATGGGAATCAGAAGTACCAATTCCAGTGTGTATTCTTGGTTTTTGAGCAAACTTCAACGATTGTGCAGCAGCGTCAATATCTTTTTTATTTGCACGGGTTAAAGCACAAACACTTGCATTCTTTACTAACTTTCCAATTGCTTGAACAGCTTCAAAATCCCCAGGACTTGAAATAGGGAAACCAGCCTCAATCACATCAACACCGAGTTCGTCGAGTCTCTGAGCAATTTCTAACTTTTGTTGCTTATCTAATTTACAACCAGGAACTTGTTCGCCATCTCTTAGGGTAGTGTCAAAAATCTCTATTTTTTCCGTTTTCATAATATGGGGTTTTAAATAACTACCGACAAAAATGAGTAATTGTTTCTTTTATGTTTGTTGTATTTTTCGTTTATTTACAACTCCTAAGTTTGAGTTTTTTATTGTAATTAATTGAGATTAAGGATTTTAAATAATTATTTTTTACAATGGCAAAATCTACAAAAGACTCCCTTTTTATATTGGTGAAATCACTTTCAAGGTCCGAAAAACGACAGTTTACCCTCTATGTGAACCGCCTGCAAAATAATTCGGATGCTAAGTTTATTGCCTTATTTAATGCCTTAGAAAAAATGGATGTGTATGATGAAAGTATCATACTTGAGCAGAAGATTTCATCCAAACAGCAATTGTCAAATCTAAAGGCAAATCTATATCGTACTATTTTAGTGAGCTTGCGTTTAAACCCAAGCCGTAAAAATGTGCGTATTCAAATCAGAGAACAACTGGATTTTGCAACTATTCTATATCAAAAAGGGTTACACAAGCAGAGTTTAAAAATCTTAGATAAAGCAAAAGCTACCGCATTAGATTTAGAAGAAAAGACGTTAGCACTTTCGATTATTGAATTAGAGAAAGTAATTGAATCTCAGTATATCACGCGTAGTATAAAAGGGCGTGCAGATGAACTTATTGAGCAGTCGGAGTTTTTGACAGAACAATATTTATACGGTACCAAATTGTCTAATTTATCGTTGAAGTTATACAGTGAAATGCTGACTTCTGGATATGCTAAAAGCGAGGAGGAAAAGGAGCGAATTCGCCATGTATTTGAGGATAAACTACTGGAAATAAACTTTAAAAACTTAAATTTCAGAGAGCAACTTTGGTATTTTAAAGCGCACGTTTGGCGTTGTTTTTTAGTGCAAGATTATCAGAATGCCTATAAATATGCAAGCCTTTGGGTGCAGTTGTTTTATGACAATCCCAAGATGATTCTCAGTCACCCAATATGGTATTTAAAGGGGAATTCGTATTTGTTTAAAATCATTTTATTGTTCAAATCCGTTGACCGTTATATCTATTGGAACGACAAATTAGATAGGGTGTTAAACAGTGGTATTTTTCCACAATCAGAAAATATAGACTCACAAGTTTTCATCCTTCAGTTTAGCAATAAATTGAATATTGAGTTTATCAAACAAACGTATGACGGTAGTTTGTTATTCCTGAAACAATTGCAAAGAGGGATAAACGAGTATGCCAATATGATAGATGAGCACCACTTTTTAGTGCTGTATTTCAAAGTAGCCTCTGTTTATTTTGGATATCATAAATACGATGAATCCTTAGCATATATCAATCGCATTTTAGTGGGAACAAAATATCCTGTACAAGAAGATTTGCTATTCCACACAAGAATATTAGCGTTCATGGCGCAGTTTGAATCTGGAAAGGACGAAAAGTATGATGAGTATTTAAAAGCGAATAGAATGTTGATGAGTAAGATGAAAAACAGAACACCTATACACGACGCATTGATGGACTTATTTGAAGGATTGGCAAATACATTCCCAGCTCAGCAGAATATGCTTCTTAAAAACTTTGTAAAGGATGTGGAATCGCTATTTAAAAATAAATATTTCAGACGCAGTATCTTGTATATAGATGTATTGAATTGGGCAAGAAATAAGATTAACTAAAAAGATTTTTTTAGTACAATATAAAGAGTAAACAGGGGTAAATCTACAATGAGATTTACCCCTGTTTTTTTTTGAAGCAAAGTATCAGTTTTATCCCCCTTTTTTATAGGTAACAAAAAGGTGTTCTTTATTTATGCTCCGAATACCTGGAAACCCTTGTAAATAGAACGTTTTTTGAAAAAAAAATGTTTGTGAGGTGTTGGGTGCTCCCATAGTGCTCCCATAGTGGTACCATAATGCTTCCATAAGAATTATGGTAAACTTATGGTTGCACATAGGTTGCATTAAATTAGGACTATGGGAGCAAGTAACAATGGATAAAAACACATTTTTAATAGTTTTTTGAATAGGCTTTATAATGACAAATAAATAGGGAGGTAGAAGGTGAAAAAGAAGGGTGTTTACTACTGCAAGAAGTTGTGTGAATTTGCAGAATGTTTTTTTAGAAAGGAACTTAAAAAGAAAGCGGAAAGATGAGAGGAAAAAAAAGCTCTTTCATTGAAATGTGAAAGAGCTTAGTTGTTTTATTATTTTTTAGAACCTCCAGATAGGAGATAATATATTACGTAAATCCATCCGAATACAAAGTGAATAATAGCCCATAGGACTGATTTGTTTTTTGTCCATGATAAATAAGCTGCAGCAATAGAACCGACACTTACACCAAATAGACCACCACCCCATAATTTAATCGAAGGACCTGCTGCCATAGCAAAGGTGCTTACTAACAACATTGTTGTGACCCAAAACAAATTTTCTTTTTTCATTCTGTTTTATTTAAAGTTAAAGTTAATGTCTTTTATAAAGTTAATGAAAAAATAAATCACTATGGACTAAAAGTCCATAGTTTGTTAAAGCAGATTAAAGTCTGCCCATGAGGAGCTAATTACTCAAGGATAAAGTTACTACAGTTATCATTAAGTTTACGATGAAGTTGTATATATTCATTTAGCCTTTTCTCAGTAATATTTTCTGTGCTCCAATAACCAAAACCAATGGACCAAAAGTGATGTCCCCAATACTGTTGATTCAAAATAGGAAACTCTGTTTGTAATTCCCTTGATGTTCGACCATTGAGTAACTTGACAATATTACTTATACTCTAAAAAGGACGCTATTCTATATAAAGATAAACATGATCCTTGGATACAACTCCTTTTAGAATTAGAATATCTTCTCCTTCATATATTTGAATTACCAGACTACGATAACTTATCTAAATATCTCCATCTAATACAGTATAACGATACTTCCTTGAGCTTACTAAATTGGGAGGATATTTACGTCTTAAATTTATTTAGGAGGCCATTGGTTAGAGATTATTTAATTATCATTATTTAAAATAGTATCAAAGTCAATTTCATATTTCTTTTTTAAGCGTTGTTTCGCTTTTTTAACTGCATCAATCGTCACACCAAGTAAATTAGCTGTCTCTTGGTTACTTAAACCAATTTTCTGTAGTAATACAATACGAAGATTAGTTTCAGTTAAGGAAGGGAAGTACTCATTCAAATAATCTATATATTCAGGCTGCTCTGAAATAAAGGTTTCTTTAAATAATTGCCAGTTCTCTTCTGTCATTAAATGAGATTTTATTAATTGTTCAATGCTTGTCTTTTTCTCTTTAAATACGCCTAAAGAAGATTTTTGTAATTTATAGAGTTCTTTTTCAATGCTTTTGATTTGCTCTGTTTTTTCTGTCAGATAAACTTGATAAGATGAAATCGTCTTATTCGTTTCTTTTAGTTTATTTTCAGATTTAATTTTATCCAATTGAAAATTAAGTAGTTTAGCTTCATATTTAAGAGCCTGTTGCTTTATGATTTCCTTTGAGAAACGATAAGTTAAATAAGCAATAATAAGCAACAAAACGATTGTAGTCAATAATAGGATTCTTTGATACAAAATTTGATCTAATGCGTTTTGTTTGATTTCTAATTCTTCATTAATTCGGTCATAAACCACTTTCCAATTTATTTCTTTGATTACTTCATCGCCTTCTTTATTTTCCATTAGCGCAAGAATATTCTCTAATTCTCTTCTATAGAATAATTCAGACTCTACATTTTTTTCAACAATCGAGAGATTTATTAAATAGCGTACGATTTCTTCTTCAAAACCAATTAAGTATATCTTGCTTGCGGCTATTTCATAAGCTTGTTCAAAAATAACACGAGCTTTATCAAAATTGTTTAATTTGTAATAAACTTTACCAAGTTGAATTTGAGCATACATTGTGTTTTTTTCTTCATGTAATGTTTTTGATATTGAAATATCCTTTAATAGGTATTCTATTGATAGATCAGTCTTATTTTGGTTAGCATATACCATCCCTAAACCACCTAAAGATTTGGCATATCTAACAGAGTCATTACCCTGTAGTGAATTCTCACCTGATAAAAGGAAATATTTTTCTGCTTGAGGGAAGTTTTTTTCGCTTAAAGATAAGAAACCAAGAGCGTAATAAATTGTGCCATTTACTGTTGGGTTATCAGGATGTATTTGTAGTACTTGTAAGTAGTAATCTTTGCTTTTAGTATATTCACCCATAGTCTCAAAAAAATAAGCAGCTTTTGTTAAGATACTTTCTTTTTGAATTGTAAGTGTTTGAATATTATTATCTAATGTTTTTGATATTTGAACGAAATAAGGTTCTGACTCGAGATAATGACTAAAGGTATAATAATAAAAACCTATTTCGCTATATACCCATTCTTTAAAGGCAGTGTTGCTAGTATTCTTAACTGATTCAGCAGCTTTCAAAAAAAGTGAAGTACTTTTTGGATTTAAGCTATCTACAGCCTTATAATGTTCGACTGCTTTAAGTATTTCACTTATAATTACAATTTCCTCATTTTGTGGATAAGCTTTTATAAATTCTATATCATCGAATTCAGGCAGTTGACTATATTCAGTAATTAAACTATCATATAGAAGGTTGTTTTCATTTACAGAATTAGAGCATGATAGTAAAAGGAATGACAAAATGAAAAATAGAAGTCTATATAACATATAGAATAAAGTTTAAAACAACGGGGGACTTGTTATGTTAATTTTTCAAATCTATCTAAAACATAATTAATAAAAAAATTAATATATAACTGTTTTTTAATATTAACTGCTTAAAATTATTGAAGATGTATAATTAATATTCCTTGATTAAGATAAAGAGGTGTGTTTTAGTCCGCATTTTTAAGACTGTTACATCCAATTAAAGCAAATTGAAAAGAAGGTGAAAGTCTTGGTGTTTCTTCTTTCTTTATAATAAATATAAATTGCTTGTACTTCTTTTACAACGCAATTATAAGTAATAAAAAATTAAGTTAGTATAGTACTTATGTTTTATAAGTGTTTTTTCAGAGAAAACATAATATTTATTATTTTAAAATATAAGTATCTGATTTTGTGTAATTTGTAATTGTTTTATTGCGTGATATGTAAAACTAATTTTGTATTTTTTACGTAATATGTAAAATTGTACACCATATATTTTGTAGTAATTAAGACAATCTTTGTGTCAGTTAAAAATATAATTATGGATACAATTACTTATTACTTCTATTATTTGAATTCACAATTTTCAGGTTTTGCTCCAATAGTTCAAGTAACTGTTTTTTTAATAATGTTATTGGGGGGGCTATATTTAATTTCTTTTTATAGGATATTTTTCGTTGCATACAAATTGAGGCAAGAAAATATGCGTAGAGATCAAGTAAAAGATAAATATGAAGCACAATTGGAGAAAATACTTTTTTCTGAAAACAATATGAGTACTTACGAAGTACAAAATTATTTGAATATAGGTGATTATAAAATGAAAAGTTGGGAGAAGATCTATATCACAGACTTATTAGTAAAAATGATAAATGAAAACGCATGAAACTAAATATCGAAAATTATAAAGAAGTACTTAATGTATTAAGACTTCCGGAATATTGGGAAGAGCGTTTGCGTAGCAAAACGCAACAATGTAATGCGCAAACTTTGCGTGTACTGGATCAATTAGGTGAGAATATTTCTGGTACTGCTGTATCTCATAAGGTTTACTCTAATAATGATAGCATAAGAAAACATGCAAAGAGTGTTTTTATGAAGTTTTCTTCTTCAGATGCATTTAAGTTCTTAGAAAATGATTTTGATGATGATTTTAATGCTTTAGATGAGGTGAGAATTCATACTTCACTTAGAAATAAGGCAAAAGTAGAGACATTGCCTTTACTTATTCGATGGGTTAATCTTGCTAAAAATGAAAATTATAAAGCATTCTTAATTCGCGAAATAGGTTATTTCAAACAAATTGATAGTGCTCCACGTCTAATTGAAATGTATTTAGATTGTGATAGTATTGTTATTAAAAAGCAAATTGTAGAAACATTAGGTAAGTTGAAGTGCGTAGATGCTGTATCAGTTTTTATAAATGATTTTGAATTTAATGAACAAACTATACAGAATGAAATAATTGATGCGCTTGGCAGTATAGGCGGTAAAGAAGCTGTCATTTTTTTAGATAAGCTATATCACCATAGTTTAAATAAAGAAAGTTTAGTTAGAATATTAAATCAAATATATCTATCTGACACTCAAGGGGAAGTTTACACTAAGATCAAGAAAAATGCGCAAACAGATTTTGAGAAAGCTGTAATAGCATACGTAGAATTAAATACTTTCTAAATCATTACTTGTTAGATATACTTATGGAAATAGTTGTTTATATATATCAATACCTTGTTTATTTCTATGCTTGTAGTATTACTTTGATCTATTTAATCCTTGCGGTTTTAGGCTATTTTAATATTAAAAGGAATAAAGCAAAATATACAATTAAGGAAGAACAAAAGCTAAAAGATCACCCTGAGATAGCTCCTGCAATTTCAGTTGTTGCTCCTGCGTATAACGAAGAGGTTATTATAATTGAAAATGTTAATTCACTTTTAAGTCTTGATTATCCAAATTTTGAAGTCATTATTGTTAATGATGGAAGTAAAGACAAGACTTTAGAGCTATTAATAAGTGATTTTGAGTTAATAGAAATACCTTTTCCATACATAGAAAAGGTAAGATGCCGTCCAGTAAAAAGAGTTTTTAGGTCCAAGAACTCAAAGTATCATAGATTAACAGTAGTAGATAAAGAAAATGGGGGAACTAAAGCAGATGCAATGAATGCAGGTATAAATATAGCTAAGTATGACTATTTTATAAACACTGATGTAGATTGTATCCTATCTCCAGATACACTAAGTAAAGTAATATTACCTGTTTTAGATTCAAATATCCCAGTTATAGCAGTAGGAGCAGTAATGCGTATGGTAAATGGATGTGAAGTTAAAGATGGTAAGATAACAAGTGTAAAACCACCAAAGAATATTATACCGCTATTTCAAGAGACAGAATATTTAAGGTCTTATCTACTTGCAAAAATGGGATGGTCTTTTTTCAATTTAATACCAAATGTCTCAGGTGGCTTTGGACTATTTGACAGGAAAATAGTAATTGATGCTGGTGGTTATGATTCCGCTTCTCATGCAGAAGATATGGATATGACGATTAGAATGATAGCCTTCATGAGAAACCAAAACAAGAAATATCGAATTGTTCAAATACCAGATACTTGTTGTTGGACAGAAGGACCTCCGAATATTAATGTATTAGCAAGACAGCGTACACGTTGGGGGCGAGGTCTATTACAAATATTTGTTGTCCATAAGCGTATTTTATTCAATAGGAAGCAAGGTAGACTTGGTATGGTTGTTTTGCCTTATGCATTGTTATTTGAATTTTTAGCACCAATTATTGAAGCTGTTGGGATTATATTTTTGATACTACTGTTAGTTACAAATCAATTGAACTCAGATACTTTTTGGCTGATGATGATATTTGTATATATGATAAGTATCACTATGTCAATTGTCACTATTTCTTTAGACTTGATCGTAAAGAAACAATATAACTCATACCGAGATTATATCAAATTAGTCCTTTTCTCATCATTTGAAGCCATTCTATATCATCCATTCATTGTCTTTTTTAGTATAAAGGGGTATTTTCAGTTTTTGATGAAAAGAGATTATAGTTGGGGAAAAATGACAAGACAAGGTTTTTCAAAGGAGTCTGTAAATCTTGTAGTAGAAGACCCAGTAAATACCAAGAATTAATTAGTAAGTAGAAAGGATGAAAATACATAAACTATCAATAAGATCTCTTTTAATAGTATTTCCCATATTTTTTATAACCTCTCTTTCTCTCGGGCAAACTAAATCAGAGGAATTAGGTATAGATGATTATGTAGTTAATGCAATCAAGCAGTTTAATATTGGAAAGTGGGATAAAGGGAAAAATATTTTAGAGGATGCACTAAAAGAGCATGCTAAAGATTCTGACATTAGAATGCTTTTAGGTAAATATTATTTGCATTTCAAACAATATGATAAAGCAAGATACGAACTAATCAAGGCTTTGGAGATAAAGCCTGATAATATTGATGCGAAGCAAATATTGCTTAACGTAGAAATAGAATCAAAAAGGTATTCAAGTGCTATCTGTTATGTAAATGAATTATTAGAGGTTTCTCCTTACGTAAAGGATTTATGGCAAAAGAAAATTAATTTATACAGTTTACAAGGAAATCAAGTTGAAGTAAAACGATTGCAAAAACGATTGTTACAAATTTATCCAGAAAGTACTGATATCCAGAACGACTATTTATCTAGTATAGAAAGTGAAGCATTAAGTAATCGCAAAGAGGGTAAAATAGATCAAGCATTAGAGTTGAGTCTTGATTTACTAAAGCATAACCCTACTAATGTATCTTATTATTTAGACGTAGTTAATGATTATCTAAAAGCAGGTGACACATCAAATGCCTTAGTTTATACTAATAGAGGACTTCAAAAACTTGGTGGAAATCAATTGCTTTTAAATAAGAAAATTGGAATTCTTGAAGAACAAAAGCGTTATGAAGAGCTTCTTTCTTTATTGGAAGAGTATAAATTAACGCAACAATATGATTATTATCTACTGGAAGCAGCAAGAAGCGCAAAAAAACGTGATCCAATGAACCTTTACGCAAAGGTACTTGATAAACAACCTGGTAATGAAGAGGCTTTTAATTATGTTTTCAATGGTTTAATTGAGAAACAACAATACGAGCAGGCATTGGCCAACCTTTCAAGATATAGTAGATTAAAAGGGTCTTCTAAGCAATTGTTATTAAAGGAACTACTTGTTTATAAATTGATGGGAGACAAGTCTAAGTCTGACGCGATGATAAAACAGTTGTTTTTAATTAATCAAGATGATGATGGCTTGAGAAATGAATATCAACAAGTAATGTTGTTGGATGCAAAGGATAACATGAAGGACGAACGCTATTTTGAAGCTGTTCAAAAGTGGATTGAACTAAGTAAGTATTCTACATCAGAAATGTATAGTATTGCTCAAAACGGTCTTTATAACGCTTATTTAAATTTAGGAGATTATAATAATGCATTAAATACATTGAATGAGTTATTGCTGATGTTTCCAAATAACAGAGAGTTACTTTTAAAAAAATCTGAATTGTATTTTAAACAATACCACTATCATTTAGCTGTAAATGCTTATGAGGATGTGTTAAAGGATAATGCTAATTTACAGCATCAAAGAGACTTAATCGGCTATGAGGATCTCTTAGTAAAAGTAATAAAAGATTTAAACGATAAGTATCAATATAGAGATAGCTATTATTTTACACAACGATGGTTGGCTCACGACCCTTATAATATAACTGCCTTAAAATATGCTGTAAATATTTCTAATCAATTAGGGTATAAGGAGGAGCATATTAGCCATTTGAATCAGGGTAGAGATTTGTATCCCGATGATGTTTTCTTTAAGGTTAAGTTGTCGGAATTAGAAGTAAGCAATACAGAAGACTATTCAAATAGTTTTAATGCGATTATTTTGGATTTAAAGAGTAATCCTTTTCATGCAGACTTGTTAAATATGCTTGAAAATGTAGGCGAAAAATATACACTTCAACTAATTAAAGAAAAGAAAAACGAGATAGCTTTAGAAAAGGTTGATTTAGCAATAGACTATATACCACAAAGTAAAGTTTTGAAGTATACGAAAGGACTTGTCTTAGAGAAGATGAAACAATTTGATAAAGCTTATTATTACCAATCATTTTATGAACCCTCTATTTTAGAAATGAATGAGTTTAAACATCGTTTACAGGATATTGAATATAAGGCACAAAAAAATGAAATAGGAGTACAATATATACGCAATCAGTTTGAGGGAACAGGTCCTGTCAGTTCGGTATCTGAAGTTCAGTACCAACGTCTTGAAGCTAATAACACTTACTTAGCAAAGGTTGCATATACAGGAAGAGAGCAAGGTAAGGGAATCCAAGTCTATGGACAATGGACAAGCTTGTGGAATAATAAATTTAGTACAAGTGTTAATGTTGCTTTTGCAGATGATTTCTTTCCTGAAATGCTGATAGACGCATCCGTATTTAAGGATTTTAATTTCCTTGGTGGGATAGAATTAGAATTAGGAGGAGGATATAGAAAGTTTAAACAAAGTGCAGAGAGTACTTTAGATCAAAAAAACATGTATAACGTTGTTTTTGGTGCAACAAAGCAGAGTGAAGTGTTTCGATTTAACACCAAATTAAATAACTTCTTTATTAATAATGAATGGCTTTATAATTTATCTATAAATACACGCTATTACCTATCGTCATCAAAGAATTACATTACTGCTTTAGCGGGTATTGGTTCTTCTCCAGATGTGGAGTTGATAGATTATAAGTTTTATGACGGCTTTTCTGTTCTAAATACCAATGTAGGGCTAGGGTTTGGTTCTATGTTGTACAAGAATGTTAGCGTTGGTGTAGTGGGTACATGGTATAATTATAAAGTAGAAGAGACAACTTACAAAAATTTATATAACCTTTATTTTAGTTTAAATGTGGCTTTTTAATATAGCTAAGAAACTTGTTGTTTTCCTATTTGCCTTTTTTTATTTAGGATGTAGTGCGAAAGAATCAAATACATTAAAGTCCGAGTTGTATATACTTACTTACGAAGATGATAGTGATAGTTTAAAGTGGGCAGAATATGCCTTTAATCAATTAAGTAATCGTTCGAAAGGGAATGAAATCGTTAAGATTAATCTTATTAAAGAAGAGGGACTATCACAATCCAGTAATTTAAAAATTCATTGGAAATTTGATGTAAGTTTAAAACAAGATTATTGTATTAGTAGACAAGGAAAGTTACTTCAGATAAGTGTTAAATCAGACAAAACAGCACTATGGATGGTCTATCAATTAATTGAGGCTATTTCTCAAAGTGACGTACGTTTTAATAGTGCTGATTTGACACCTGCTATTGTAGAGTTCAATAGTCATTGCAAAACTTTTGACTTTGAATATAGAGAGCCTCATTATTTGTCAAATTTAAAAATAGATGGTTCTGCTTTGCTTGGCAATAATAATGTTGAAATTGATTGGGGAATATGGGGGCATAATTTATCCAAAATAGTAAAAGAGGATGAAGATGAACGAATTTATGCTCTAGTAAGTGGGCAACGTAATAAAGCTCAGCTTTGTTTTGCATCTGATCAATTGTTTAGATGTCTATCTAACTATATTATTGATGATTACGGATATGGACATGCTGATGAACGTTATCGTTTTATGATAATGCCTCAGGATAATGATTTAGTGTGTGAATGCAGCTTATGTCAGGAACTTGGTAATTCACAAGTGACTGCTTCAAATGCGGTAAATCACTTACTTGGTAAACTAGCAGATAGATTTATTAATCATGATTTTTATATGGTTGCTTATCGGACTACTAAAGCTATTCCTCAAAAACCATTGAAGAAGAACACAGGTGTATTTGTAAGTGCAATTGATGTACCTAAAGGAGTAGATTTAGGAGGTGACTATAAAAACGACAAGAATACACGCGAATTTATACAGCAAATTAAAGATTGGAAAACAGTATCAGACCAAGTTTATATCTGGGATTACAGTTCTAATTTTGATGACTACTTAAGTCCTTTGCCTATTTTATATAGTCTACAAAAACAATTGACGTTTTATAAAAAAATAGGAGTTACAGGTGTATTTTATAATGCTGCAGGATATGACTATTCTTCATTTGAAGATTTGCAAACTTATATAATAAGTGCCTTGCTTAAAGATACTGCTGTCAATGTAGATTTATTGGTTAAACAATATTTTGAAAAGTTTTACCCAGAGAGTAGTGAATTACTTACAAAATACTATTTAAATCTTGAAGATCAGTATTTTAAAAAGGGAAAAGCTTTTGACATGTATGGTTCGATGGTTTCTATTTTAGGAACGTATTTAAACAAAGAGGACTTCGTTAAATTTTATGAAGAACTTGAAAGGGTAAAAAGAAAAATAGACGGTGATGAATATAAGCGGCTAACTCAACTACATACAGCCTTAACTTTTACAAGAGCCCAGATTGGCTATCATGATAGAATTGGTAAATATGGTTTTGTAGATGATTTGGACAGTAAATTGGGAGTCAAAGAAGATGTATTTAAATGGATAGCTACTCTTGAATCAGCAAATACATTATCTATATTAAATTACAAAGAAGTAGGAGGTAGTTTGTCAGCGTATTTTAATTTTTGGCAAGAACAAGTAGATTCACAGTATAGAGAGAATTTATTAGTAGGGCATAACATTCAAAGCTCAACTATAGTATCACCGTTAGAACTTTCTTATCTAACAGACGGACTTTTTGGGTATAAAAAAGACTATCATTTAGGCTGGTTCATCAATTATCAAACACAAATTGAACTAAGTATACCAGTAGCGGAACTTGAAGGTCCCAAAAAGCTTCAACTGCGTTTCTTAAAAGATGAAGAACATCGTTTTTTTGCTCCTCTTAAAATAGAGTTTTGGAGTAATGGTAAAGAAATAAAGGACTTGGATATGCAAATATATACACAAGAATCTAATATAATATTAAATACAGTAAATATAGATTTGACAGAATTGGATACGTTGGTCATAAAAATTACCAACGATTCATCAGGACGGAATGCTATTGCATGTGATGAAATTTTATTAATGAATGTTGAGAATTATGAAAAATAGGACTTATGTGTTTTTTCTATTTATTTGTTTATTTCAAATAATAGGATGTGGAAATATACAAGATAAGCTAACGACATTAGAGGTCATAGACAATAATAGACACTATTACCCTACACAACAGGGGAAAGAATTAGTACTTGTATTTCCAATAAAAAATAGTGGAGACAACTCTTTTGTATTAAAGGATATAATAGTTACATGTGGCTGTATAGTACCCAAAAAAGCTGCGATAACGACTATTCCCGCGGGTAAGGTTGGTAATTTAGTACTTACTTATGATAGTACTAAGAATATTGGTTTTGTTAAGCATTCTATTGCAATCTATGGAAATTTGGAGGGGACTGACCTAATAGAAATTACATTTGATACTAACGTTGTGCCAGATGCAGACTATACAAGAGATTATGAAGAGTTGTTTCAACAGCGATCAGGAAATATTATTAAAGATGCAGTAGATGGAACAAACAATAAAAATTACTATTTAGATATCTAATAAGACAAGTTGTTATGAAAAAAATATTGGTAACTGGAGGACTTGGATATATTGGTTCTCATACGGTCGTAGAATTGATACTTATTGGTTTTGAGGTTGTTGTGGTTGATAATTTGTCAAACTCAAAGCTTTCTGTGCTTGAAAATATTAAAAGAATAACTGGAGAATATCCTGAGTTCTATGCTTATGATTTAAAAAATAGAGATCTAGTATTGAAAATATTTAATGAAAATAAGATAGAAGGTGTTATTCATTTTGCAGCATATAAATCAGTGAGTGAAAGTCAAGAATCGCCTTTGGATTATTATGAAAATAATCTAAGTAGTTTGATTCATGTATTACAAGAAATGAGGCAAAGAGATATAACTAACTTTATTTTTAGTTCGTCGTGTACTGTATATGGACAAGCAGATAGCATGCCTATAAGTGAGTTAACAATTCTTAAGCAACCAAAGTCTTGTTATGGAAAGACTAAACAAATGGGAGAAGAAATTATAAAGGATTTTGTAGAGGCATATAACAAGAAAGCTACATTATTGCGTTATTTTAATCCAATTGGAGCACATTCTTCTACATTGTTAGGAGAACTACCTAATGGGGTGCCAAATAATTTACTGCCTTATGTTATGCAAACAGCAGCAGGTATCAGAGATTGTTTAAGTGTCTGGGGGAACAATTATCCTACAAAAGACGGTACGGCTATACGAGATTATATTTATGTTGGTGATTTAGCAAAGGCACACTTAGCTGCACTAAAAAACCTTATTAGTTGTGAAGAAAATAAAAAATTAAATATTTATAATTTAGGGACAGGGCGTGGTACATCTGTGTTAGAAATTGTAACTTCTTTTGAAAAGGTTAATAAAGTAAAAGTACCCTATAAATTATGTGATAGACGTGAAGGTGATATAACTGTAGCTTATGCTGATGTCAAAAAGGCGGAAAGAGAATTAGAATGGAAAGCAGAAACGTCTATTGAGGAGTCTTTGAAAACAGCTTGGCTTTGGCAGCTAAAAATTTCACAAGCTAATAACAACTGATTTTTGTACTACTTTATGTAATTATTTTTATTTTTAATACATTGATAATTAATGAGTTGTATTTTGTCCCCCTTTTGTCTCCTTGTGTTTTTTGGTGTCAAATTTTATTTCAACTAATTTCAACCCAATGTTTAAATATTAATACTTAAGCAAATGTTAAGTAGTTTAAAAGAATTAAAATAGGAATTAAAGTTTAAAATATGGAGAATTTATTTAGCCTACATATATTATTTATTTTTGACTTTAATCAAGTACAAGATATAAGTAGTGGTATACAAGGATACCATTATTCTATTGGAGGAGCTTTTTTAGTACTTATTTTGATATTGATGTTTTTCTTTTTTAAATTCAAAAAGGAATTAAAAGAGGATTTGGTTGAAACAAGAAAAATTGCCATACAAGACACTACAGCTATAATACCCAAAGCAAAAGAAGTTCAAAGTGCAAAAGATTATATCTCAAAAGAAAAAGAAAAAGCAATTCTAAAGAATATTCAGGACTTTGAGTGTAAAAGGGCTTTTTTGGACAAAGAACTCTCTTTGAATACTTTATCTGCTAATATTGGAGTAAATCACAGGTATTTATCCTATGTAATTAATAAGCATAAGGAGAAGGATTTTGCTACTTATATCAATGAATTAAGAGTTGGTTACATTGTTGAATGTCTTCAGAGCAAACCACGGTATTTGCATTATAAAATTAGTTATTTAGCAGAGCAAAGCGGTTTTGCCTCACATAGTAGATTTACAATAACCTTTAAGAAAGTAACAGGGTATTCACCTTCTGCTTATATAAGTAATCTAAAGAAAACAAAAAGTCAAGAAATATCAGAATAATATCTTTCAATTTATTGAAGGATATTTGTTTTCAATTGATGCCAAATGTTGTTTTAGTAGATTGTAAGGTTTGGATTACTTAGTATTTGTGGTTGTTTTGTCTTTTATACTGATTTAATTTAGAGAAGATTAAAGTGTTTTTGTTTAGCAAAGGCTTAAAACATAGAATACATCGTATTATAGGAGAGAAGTAAAGAGGTCGGTCAGACCTATTTTAAATTATTTACTGGGTACAAAAAAAAGCGAAACTCAGTAGTTTCGCTTTTTTATATTTTAGTGCTTGTGTAAAAATGCTTGACGTTGTAAAAGTGTTTCTTCACTTTCAACGTGATTGTCATCTGGAATACAACAATCTACTGGGCATACAGCAGCACATTGTGGTTCTTCGTGGAATCCTTTACATTCCGTACACTTAGATGGTACGATATAGTAAAATTCATCAGATACTGGTTCTTGAGCCGCATCAGCGTCCATTTCTGAACCATCAGGTAAAACTACTTTCCCAGAAAGTGCCGTACCATCTTTGTATCTCCAATCATCAGCTCCTTCATATATCGCTGTATTAGGACATTCAGGTTCACATGCTCCACAATTAATGCATTCGTCTGTTATAATGATTGCCATAGCTTATATTTTTGTTTTATATGTATTAACTTTGTGGCAAATTTACACCCAAAACAATTCACATACAAGTCAATATGGATTTAGATGTTAAAAAAGATGCATTTGTTAAAATTGGTGATTTTTTACGCCAATTTGCTGCAAATGAATTTATAAAAAACAATGATGTTTGTCACAATGATAAATTTTATTGTGAATTTGAAGAATTAATTAACAGTAGCGTAAACTATAATGGATGGTTTACAAAAGAACAAGTTATTATTTCTATCCGCTCTTGGGCTGATGCTTTGACTGCTGAAAACTTAGAAAAGTGGACTTCACAATATGATTTCTCAAACGAACCTTTAAAGAAAGTAGGACTAATCTTAGCTGGGAATATTCCTTTGGTAGGATTTCACGATTTCTTATCTGTTCTTATTTCAGGTAATATCGCTTTAGTTAAAATGTCGTCTAACGACCAAAAACTATTGCCATTTTTAGCAAATTATCTTGTTGAGGTAGAGTCTCGTTTTGCTGACCGCGTTGTATTTGTGAATGGTAAAATGGAAGGATTTGACGCTGTTATTGCTACTGGTAGTAATAATACTGCTCGTTATTTTGACTATTACTTTAGCAAAGTTCCTAATATTATTCGCAAAAACAGAAACTCGGTGGCTGTATTAAACGGACAAGAAAGTCACGAGGATATGGTTGCTTTAGGTAAAGATGTATTTACTTACTACGGTTTAGGTTGTAGAAACGTATCTAAATTATTTGTACCAAGAGGTTTTGTTTTTGATGGTTTTTACCAAGGAATGTATGAATACCGCGATGTAATTGAGTATGAGAAGTATTCTAATAACTACGATTACAACAAAGCTGTGTTCTTGATGAGTGAGTTTAAATTGTTAGACAATGGCTTCTTGACAATTAAAGAAGACAAAACGTATGCTTCGCCTATATCGTCTGTTTTTTACGAATATTACGATGATATTGAGGAAGTGAAAACACGTCTTGCAAACGACCATGAGAGTATTCAATGTGTTGTTTCAAACAACTTAATTGACGGAAGTATTGCTTTTGGGCAAACGCAAAGTCCTCAATTATGGGATTATGCTGATAATGTAGATACGTTGCGTTTCTTATTAGATTTATAAAAAATGAAAAAGGTGCATAACTTTTCGGCTGGCCCTTGTTTGTTGCCAACCACAGTATATGAGCAAGCGGCAGAAGCTGTTCAGAATTTCAATGGTAGCGGTATGTCTATCTTATCTATCTCGCATAGGAGTAAGGAGTTTATCGCTGTTTTAGATGAGGCAAAAGCATTGGCTTTGTCTTTGCTTGGATTGGAAAACAAAGGCTACTCTGTCCTTTTCTTACAAGGGGGAGCCAGTATGGAATTTATGCGCATTCCTTATAATTTATTGGAGCACAGGGCTGGTTATATCAATACCGGTACCTGGGCTACCAAAGCTTTAGAACAAGCTACTCAGTTTGGAAAAGTGGACTTAATCGCTTCTTCTGAGGATAAAAAGTTCTCTTATATCCCAAGGGATATTGTGGTTCCAACAGGATTGGACTATCTCCATTTTACATCTAATAATACCATTTATGGAACACAGTTTGATGCTGTTCCACAAGCAGATTGCCCTATTGTGTGCGATATGAGTTCTGATATCTACTCTCGTGAATTTGATTACGACAAGATAGATTTGATATACGCAGGTGCACAAAAAAACATAGGTCCTGCTGGATTGAGTGTTGTTTTGATTAAAGATGGACTATTGGGAAAAACATCTCGTTCTATTCCCAATATGTTGAATTACCAAGAGCATATTGACAAAGGAAGTTTGTACCACACCGCAAATGTATTTGCTGTCTATACGAGTTTATTAAACTTTAGATGGTTACACAATTTGGGAGGCGTACCAACTATTGAAAAAGTCAACAATCAAAAAGCGGCGTTGTTGTACAAGGCGATTGACGATTGTGATTTTATCAAGGGAATTGCAGAGCCGTTTTCTCGTTCTAAGATGAATGTTACTTTTGATTTTACAGAGTCGGGTGTGGCAACTATTTTTGATGCGTTGTGTCAAGAGGCAAAAGTAATGAATATCAAAGGGCATCGTTCTGTGGGTGGATATAGAGCTTCGTTATACAACGCATTGTCGTTGGAAAGTGTAGAAGTATTGGTATCTGTTTTAAACCGCATGAAGGCACTTGTGTAATTGAACAATTGGCCGTTTTCCTTTGGCGAATAGATTTAAAAGAAAAGTATAATTGATAAAATAAAACAAATGAGAATTTTAGCAAATGATGGTATTCCTGAAGAAGTAAAGGTAGCATTAGAAGAAATAGGATTTGAAGTAAAAGAAGTTAGAGTTGCTCACGAACAACTTGTTAATTATACTAAAAAGAATGAAATAGAGGTCTTGTTGATTCAAAGAGGTACTTTGTTGAACAAGACGATGATTGACGAATTAGCACATTTAAAAGCTGTTGTATTTGCTGGAACTCAAGTTAACTTAGAGACGATTGACCAATTAAAGAGCAATGGTATTAAGGTGATTTGGGCAGAGGAGGCTTTGGCGAACGCTACTGCTGAAATGGTGTTTGCGCATTTATTGACAGGGTGTCGCTTGCTTCAAGAGTCAAATCGAAATATGCCGTTAGAAGGTGATGCAAGTTTCAAGATGTTACAAGAGTCTTATGGCAATGGAATTGAGTTGGCTGGAAAGACTTTGGGTATTTTGGGAATGAACAAAGCAGGGGAGTTAGTTGCTCAGAAAGCTTTGGCATTGGGGATGTTTGTTCTGTACAACGATGAGTCGATTGAAGAAATTAAAGGAGAGTATGAATTGCCAAATGGTATTCGCTTTGCTGTGGACTTGAAGAGTACAGAAAAAAGTAAAGTTATTCACGATGCACAATTCTTGACTATTCATACGCGTCATTTTGAGCGATACTTAGTAGATAAAGAGGTTTTGGAAAATGCACATCACTTGTTGGGAATTGTAAACTGCGCTTATCCAGAAGCGATAAATGAAGTGGACTTAGTAGATAAGATAAATGAAGAAGCATTGTTATTTGCTGGGATTGACCGTTTTGAAGAAGAGCCACATCCAGCTATTCAGGTTTTAATGCAACCTGCATTCTCTTTATCTCCAAATGTTAATGCATCGACAGATGAGAGTAAAGTGTTAATTTGGGATGAAATATTTGATAAAATTCAAGGATTGAGAAAATAATTGGTTAGTTTTATCGCATAAAAAATAAATACTATGATAGAGCAAATCTCAAAATTAATTGAACAAGTTAGTTCAAGCGAAATCAGTGGAGCAGGAATCTCTTCTGATTTAGCAGGTGCAGTTACAAAAGAAACAGGTGATAGTATCATCAACGGATTGAAAAGCAGTCTTTCTGCTGGAGATATCGGTGGATTGACAAGCTTATTAGGTGGTTCTTCAAGTAACTTAATGTCAAACCCTATTGTTATGGGAATGGTTACTAATTTAATTAGTGGTCTTACAAGCAAAGTAGGTTTGTCTGACGGTATTGCAAAGAACTTCGCAGGTTCTGTAATTCCAAAGATTATCGAGAGCTTAGTTTCTAAATCAAAAGGAGGAGAAAGTGGTTTCCAAGTAACTGATTTAGTAAGTAGCTTAGGAGGTGGAAATGCAAAAGATTTATTGAGCTCTTTAACAGGAGGAAAAGAAGGATTAGGTGGTGCACTTGATGCATTGAAAGGTCTTTTTTAGTCAATAGAGAAATACATATTATAGAGGCGACTATTCTTTCGAGAGTAGTCGCTTTTTTTATTTAACTTGGGCTGTTTAAGAATTATACTATGAATTTTAATCAGTTGCTACGCGACTATTTGTCTTTTTTAAAGAAGCCTGATTTATCGGGTATGGTGGCGAGCACACCTTATAAGCTTATTCGCACATTTCAATTGTGGTCAATTACCTTGTTGTTCGTTTTGGTGAGCAGTAGTTTAATAAGTGAGTTTATTGATTTGCCAGAGCACGATGCGTTTGACCAGATGATTAAACAATTCGGATATGCTATGTTCTTTGTATTTGCAGTGATTATAGGTCCTTTTTTAGAGGAGGTAATCTTTCGATTGCCTATGCGATTCAAAACAAAGTATGTAATCATAGGGTATATTTTTCTCTTGCTATATTTTACAGTTCCTATTGGTGATGCATTGGATGCTGCCACTCTTGCAACAGGAGGTGCTCTTGGGGTTTTGTTCTTAGCTATTCTAATTGCTGGGATATATTCAATTACTCGTTATAAAGAGCAAATAGCAATAGGATGGCGTGAGAAGTTTCCTTCTGTATTTTACGGTTATAGTATTTTATTTGCTTTTGTACACATATTTAATTTCGAAGAAGTGTCATTGCAATTGTTGTTACTATCTCCTTTGATTACTTTACCACAGTTGTTTTTAGGCTTTGGAATGGGATATGTGAGAATACGTTTTGGCTTTTGGTATGGATATTTATTTCACGTACTAAATAATGGGTTTGCATTTACTATATTTTACATAGGAATGAAGTATTTTCCAGATATGTAAAATATTTATTGTTAATGTTTTATTCGGTTTTTTAAGAATTTTTTATATTTGTCTACAACTTTAAAACTGACTATATGAATAGCGTACACTGGCACACGAAATTATTTGAAGAATTAACAACGGAGGAATTATATGATATTTTGCGTTTACGTACAGATATATTTGTAGTAGAACAAAATTGTGCTTATCCTGAATTAGATGGAAAGGACAAACAATGTCTTCACGTATATGCTACTAAATTAAATCAAGTAATCGCTTGTGCACGCATTGTACCACCGGGGTTGAGTTATCCTGAAATATCAATAGGAAGAGTGGCTGTTCACGCTGATTATCGCAAGGATGGGTACGGTAGAATATTGATGCAACATACGATTGATAAGATTGAAGAGGAGTTTGGTGCTCAAGATATCCAAATCGGAGCGCAGTGTTACTTAAAAAAGTTTTACGGTTCGCTTGGGTTTGAAGTAGCATCAGATGACTATTTAGAGGATAATATACCTCACGTAGATATGATTAGAAAAGCTACTGAAGAATAGCGATATCAAGATATAAATACTTTTCTTAGTTAGAATAGTGTAAAAAGGGAATCCCCATGTATAAATGAGTACGTGGGGATTTTTTGATATATATATTATACTTTTTTGAGTTTCCATTTGCCTTTTCTGAAATAGATGAAGGCAATAATTGCAATTAATAATTCTGCTGTTGGAATGGCAATAAACGCTCCTGTAGAGCCTAAATTAAAATAATAGACTAATAGATAAGCAAACGGTATTTGGAATATCCAGAAGCCTATGAAGTTAATGATAGAAGGAGTTAGTGTATCTCCGGCTCCATTAAATGCATTCATTAACGTCATACCCGCACCATAGAATAAAAAGCCACTTGCTCCAATATACATAGCTTGTTTGGCAACATCTTTTATCTCTTTATTGGTAGTGAAGAAGGAAGCTAATAGGTCTGCCATTGTAAAGAATATAATAGAGACTACTAACATATAAAGTAAGTTGTATTGTAGGGTAACAAGTACAGAGCGATACGCTTTATTGGGATTGCCATCTCCTAAGTTTTGACCTACTAATGTAGAGGCTGCATTGCTTAATCCCCATGCAGGTAAGATGAAAAAGACAAGTAATCTAAGACATGTTAGGAAACCAGATGAGCCAATTTCTCCTCCACTTTGTGCTACGATACGCGCCAATATAACCCAACTACACGTTGCTATCATATATTGTATCATTCCAGGAATAGCTATTTTGATAATATTCCAAGTCATATTCCATTGTATCTTAAAGTACTTCCATTTTAATTGTATGATAGAGTCTTTTTTACTCAGGTAATACAGTTGATAAGCAACTCCTAAACTACGTCCGATAGCTGTGGAGTATGCTGCACCTTCTAATCCCATTTCAGGAAATATCCACCAACCTCGTACCATGATAGGACACAGAATGATGTTGAACAGGTTACCAAACCACAGGCTTTTCATGGCAATAGCTGCGTTTCCTGCTCCTCTAAAAATACCATTGATTAGAAACAATAGCATTATAGACACGCAGCTTACGAGTAGTATTCTCGTATATCCGTAGCCATATTCAGCTGATTCTTCTGAAGCTCCCATCCACAATAGCCAGTCTTTAGCAAATATAAAGCCTAAGACACTTAGTACAATTGTGATGAGGATAGATAAGGTAATGGCTTGTGCCGCGTTTTGTGAAGCTTTTTCTTTGTCTTTTTCTCCTATTCTTCTGGCTACAATTGCTGTGGCAGCCATGCTAATTCCAATGCAAATAGCATAGATAATAGACAGTAACGACTCTGTTAATCCAACGCTTTGTATTGCAAAAGCACTTTCTTTTAAGTGTCCTACAAAGTATAAATCGACCAATGCAAATACAGATTCCATTAGCATCTCAAACATCATTGGAATGGCTAATAAAATAACAGATTTGTTTATCGGCATTTTAGTCAAGTCAAAATTCTCTCCTGAAAAGGATTGCTTTATCAATGAAAAAGCTTTTGATAATTTGCTTGATGATGGGGAAATAGTTGCCATATAATAATGTTCAGAGTAATTTAAATAACTAAAAAGGACGTTTGTTTTTGTTGTGGATAGATGTTGTAAATCTTATGACAATCCTATTAAAAATGTGGCGTAAAAAATAATAATAATTGGGGTTTTATAGTTTTGCAAAGGTAATTCATATTCTTTATTTGAGAGGTATTTATTTTAAAGAGAGTTTGTTATGG
>JASLGC010000006.1 GCA_030150335.1 Flavobacterium sp. | reverse complement strand
ATTCATGGTCAACCCAAGCGAAATACCTGTCCGTGCATAAAAACTGGTAACACCAGAAGATATGTATTGCACCGTAATCGGGATACTCACTTGGGACAAATTCCACAGTTCATTATATCCAACAGCCTCGTAACTTCCTTTCTCTTTTTCTGGGTCAATGTCCAACAATAGCCCATTGGGATTGTCAACTGTAAACTCCATGCCGTACTTCACATAATTAAGTTCAATACCTGCACTCCACTTTTTTCTAAAGTAGTAATCATAGCGAACACCAATGTCCATACTCGGACGCATTCCCTTGTCATAAGAAGAAGGAAGCGTTCCAAACGGACCACTAACTCCACCGCCAATTCTCAAGGCTACTTCATTCTGCTCATGGGGTAATTTACCTTGTGCTTGGACAATATGCCCAGTTGTTATAAACAAAGCAAACAACAATATTGTGCGCTTTATATTAAATGTAGATTTCATAATTTGGTTGTTTTGGGGATGTAAAAAACTCCTTTTATAATACTTATTTACAGTTCAATAGAGTTTTTTCAACACAACCAAAATACATATTTTTTAAATACCTAAGAACAATTTTTCACTCTATGTTCCACGATAATAGCACAATAGCGGCAGTTTACTGGCACTATTGCCCGAAAAATAAGGGATTTTGTGGAGAAAGGTGCCAGTAATGTGCCGGGAAAATACCACCATACAAACATGATGATATAAAAAAAGGTTAGCTTGTTTTACCAAGCTAACCTTCACTAAAAATAAACAAACTATTCACAGATAAGAAATCTCAACTTCCTATGTAAAGACAAAATTATTAGTAAACACCTATATAATACTGGTCTACTCCTGAGGTAATCTCTCCTCCAATTTTTCCATTTACAGAAGTAGAATTTATATCAAACATATAGATATTTCCTTTTCCTGATACTGGTGCTAATGCGATATAGAATATTCCATCTCTTACAACAGAAGTTTGGTATTGCGTTAACCATAATCCAGCAGGTACATTTAAATCCACCGCTGTATTACTGTTTAAGTCAATACGTGCAACTCCCCAAGCAGCAGAGAAAGTAGGATTACCATCTTTATCATTACCTATTTGTACTTTATCTTCATCTCTCTTCTCGTAAGGCATATATCCTATTCCATTACCTACATAAAACCATCCATTGCTTGAAGTCTTTTTACCACCAAGTGCTTCTCCCAAATCAAATTTAAACGATGTATCATATTTGCCATCTACAATTTTTGAAATGTATGTTTTATCTTTTCCATTAACCAATTGCATTATTTCACCCTTTTCGTTTTTGTGAATTGCAGGTGTTCTATACCCATTTGTAGAACCTACTACGTGGTCTGTAGTAAGCACAGAAACATTGCTAAGATTATTGTAATCAACTACTAAAGTAAATGCCTTGTCAGTTGGTGTACTTTTTCCTGTATTAGGATCAAAAATTGAAACAGCAGTACCGTAGTATAACTTTCCGTTAGACAAAACCGGTGCATCAATACGCGTTAGATAATATCCTTTTTTGCGATACTCATCTCCTAAATTAATGTCAATAGCCTTGTTAACTCCTGGTTTAAATGACATTGTTTCTAAATCAAGAATTCCAATGCTTCCTACATTCTTATGTCCTTCATAAACTTTACCATCTGAACCTGAAAAAACGGGAATTGCATTTACATAATGAACAGAACCTATCTTATCATCAATTTTTGTAAAACGTCCTCTTTTTGTTCCCAATGGCACAGAAGAATCAATCTCTCCTATTTTTTTATATGATTGTCCTCCTAAGTACTCATATTTCTGAATATCTCCTACTGTGTAATTTAGGTTATACACAAACTTTCTATCACTTGACGTGAAAATACGAGCCGTACGAGATGACGGCATTTGAAAACCTTTATCCGAAAAAGAAATTGCCCCCTCAGACAAACTTTTAACCCCTTGTAATAAAGTACCTGATTGAGCACCTGAACCATTAGCAAAAGCCAATTGAAAGTCTTTAGTAACTTGATCAGATGAATTACTTGGTCCCATAGATGCACTATCCTCTGACGAGCACCCTGCAGTTAATAAAATAGTTGATACTACAAATAGTAGTCTTTTCGATTTAAATAAATTAGATCTCATAATGTAAAATGTTAAAAAATTGATTGAGTTAGTTTGCAATAAAAAGCTCTACCAGGCTTTTGCAAACCGAAATTGTCGTAAATCTGTTGATTAAATATATTCTTTGCATCTAAGCTTATCGTCGTCTTTCTATTTGGTAATTGATATGCTAATCCGAAATCATTAGGATATTGCGTTGGTATCTCATCTAAGTTTGCCCCACCTACATTAGACCAATTGCGCAAAAACTTCTGAACGTAATAAACATTGTAGTAAACGTTAAGAGAAGCATCTTTACCAAACACATTTGAAAATGTGTAACTTAGATTAGCATTAAATTTGAATGAAGGCTCATTCCTAATTTGTGTTTTGTAGTATAAATATTGTGCTCCATTTTTGTCAAACTCTCTATTAAAGAGCACATCAAACTTCGAAATTGAGAAATTAAAGAAAAGTCGTTCTTTATACGAATAAGTTAACTCAGCATCAATTCCCTTGCTCAGTACATCGTCTAAGTTTTCATACTGAGTAAAAATACCTCTGGAATCAACTGACTCACGTATCATTCCTTGTGTATTTCTGTAAAAAAACGTAACATTTAAGCCCAGAGAATGCTCGTTAAATAGGAAAGGGCCTGCATTAAAACCAAGATTTACATTCGTACTTTTTTCAGGTTCAAGATCAAAAGAAGAAAGTAAATTACTTGTATTATTACCAAATAATTCAAGTTCTGAAGGCATTCTAACTGCTTTTTCAGCAGAAACTAATGCATATATTTTAGGGAGAATTCTGTATGACAATGCCATTCCATACCCGTTATAATTAACGTTTTTTGTAATCCTTTTTTCCTTGTATAAACTTCCGACTAAGGGAATAGTTTTATCTATGAAAGGCTCATTAGATATAGCTTTTTGGTCGTAACGCTTGAAGAAAACATTCGTCTTCAGTCTTCCATCAAACGCTAAGTTTTCATAAGCTAATGCTAAAACACTTTTTTCTAAATCCCTTGTATTCATCAGCAACTCTATCACTTTAGGTTGTAACTCATCACTGATACCACGTTCAAATTTATTATAGAATAAGTTTACTAAAAAGACATTGTTTTCGACAAACTCATACCCCAAATTAGCACGAACTCCATAAGTCTTGTCGTCATTTATTTCCAGTGTTTTTTGACTGGCAACCTCCGCACCAGAATTGTATTTAATAATATTACCATCAGCGTCTTTTATTGGGTTTCCACTCCAATCATATTGATTACCAACAGTATCAATTACCTGTTGCATCAAATCGCTATAACTCGCATCAAGCTTAAACTCTAACCCTTCAATAAACAAGTCTTTCTTTGCATAGTTTAAGGTTAATACGTTTGATGTTTGCTTTGTAAAACGGTCACCATATACATTCTCCATGGTACTTCCGTGTTGAATCTCTTTTCTATTTTTAGACAATATTCCTCCAACTAATAGCTTATCCGCCCATTTAACGTCCGTAAACCCAACGTCAATCTTAGTCCCATAAGACCAATAACCGTCGTGAAAACGCTTAGCACCATTTGTTGGATAAGATATTTTCCCGTTATAATCTTTGAATTTAATTTGAGAACCATAAACTCGGTAATCGTTATCACTATTGTTATAGAAAGCAGTACCATTCACTGTAAACCCATTATCAGCACGATAACTGCCACTGCTATTGAATTGAGAAGTATTAAAAGAACCATAAGAACCTGAAATGTTCAACGAGTTATTTCTCTTTTGCTTTAAAATAATGTTGATTGCACCACCTAAAGCATCTTGAGACAGACTTGCAGGAACAACTCCTTTGTAGACCTCGATGCGCTCGATAGAAGAAGACGGAATGCTATTAAGTGAAAAAGAACCACCAAAGTTGTCTGCAGGAATACCATCTATAAATATTTTAACCGAACGTCCTGAAAGTCCATTGATGTTATAATTGACACGAGACCCCAGTCCTCCATCCTGCCTTATCTTTACGCCTGCCGTTCTATCTAATAAATCATTGGTCTGAATTGACTGCAATGCCATTTTACCAATCGTAATAACATTTGCCGCAAAACCACTTGTTTCTATTTGCTCCTTTTTTGACTGAGAGTAGATCTCAATATTATCTAAAACTACTTTGTGGTCATTTAATATAATTTCTAATTCAAGGACTGGTTTGTTTACCTCAATATTCATAAAATCTTCAAGATCACCATTTGCATAAAGCAAGGTGTAGAGTCCATAAGGTATATTCTGAAAACAAAACTTACCATCAGCATTAGAATGCGTTACTTCCTCTTTACCACTATTACTACTTATTAAAGAAATACTTACCCCTCCAACGTCATTAGAATTTTCTTTTAAAATATACCCAGATATATTGCTATTTTGCCCATAAGCTGTTAAAAAACCTACTAATAAAACGATTATGTATGTATTTTTCAGTGTCATGTAAATAAATTTTGAGCACCAAAACTACATTATTTAGAATCATTAAAAACACTTGTTTAAAAACGGTCTAAATAAAATTCAAACTGTATTCAATTATTTTCAACTACAAAATGAAAGTTAAAAACACTTAACAATCACAAAAACAACTATTTAAATATAAAATACATATTCATAAAAAATCAATCATAAAAAACATCTTTAACTGTGTTAAATATCCCTATTGCAACTAAAAACCTACCTTTTCTAATGCAAAACATTCTCTTTTTATAACGAAAATGGATAAAAAACATCGAGTTGCGTGAGATTGGATAGCAACAATAACAAAAAAAGGATTAACCTTTTTCAAGTTAACCTTGTTTAAAATGGATAAAAAAAGGTATGAACACGACTATTCTACATTTGCTACTTCTTTGTAAACAAAAAAAGGAGATGCTCAATTGAGTCATCTCCTTAATGAATTATAGAATTATAATAATACTTCTTACTTAGTTGTAGTTGGTTTGTATATCATTTAGCTTAGTGTAAGATTCTAATAATCCTTTGTACACTCCAGCTTGTTGTTTGTACCCTTCTACATACAAATCCTCTGCAGTAGTTGCTTGAGCCATTACCTGGCATCGAACATCCATCCCCGCCTCAATCATTTTAGCGATGTTGGCTGTCAACTCTTGATCTGCTTCTTTGGATAAGTCAGTAATCAATTCCATCGTCTTTAGTTTTTCATCGAAAACTAATTCACTAAACGTTGCCATATCATCTATGTTTAAAAATTTAATACATCTAAAGTACGCATTAAAAAAAAGCATGTGTAGATATTTAGCATTTATATAACATTTAGCTACACTGTAAGTTACAGTCTAAAAGAATGGAACGTTCCAACGCATACCTACAGCAATCTGGTGTTCATGCTTGTCTGATGGACGTACTTCGTGTTTTTTATAATTGTAGTTTACATAGTTGTAAGCTGCATATAAACGGATAGTTTTGAATGGCGCTTGCTCAAATGGGTAATATTCTAAAGCTGTAGAAATACCTGATAATGAATATGCAACATTGTTGTCTAAATCCTCACGGTAGTTATACATCGCTTTTACATACGGAGTAAACTTTTTGAAGTGATATTTTGCAGAGAATACAGTTGCATTATCTTTCACATAAGCAACTTGTGTATTTACGCTAAATGGCGTTAATTCTTTATCCGCTAAGTTATGGAAACCATACATCCAGTCTAATTCTAAAACAACTTTGTCAAAGTTAACTTGGTTACCCAATGTTACCCAGCTGTAGTATCTTTTAGAATCGTGTTGGAAGATTTCGTAACCATATCTTGTTTTGAAATGGTCTTTAAACATAGAACCTTCCCATAAGAATAATCCTGCATATGCCTTATTTCTGTAATTCTCAGCAGTAAACTGCTCCCCTTGAGAAATAACCTGTAATTTGAATGCTTGACCTGCTGTTTTATATGTTGCAGCTGCCCCTAAACTAAATAATTCAAGAGAACTAAATTCGTTACTGAACATATAATATTCAGATGCATTGTATAACAAATCCCAAGACCCCCATGCTGTGAATTGCTTACCTACAGTAATTGTCCATTTGTCATTGATATCGTAATCGAAATACGCTAACTCTAACGCATTTTTAGCTACAGATTCGTTTAATCTATAACGCAAGTAGTATCTTAATTTGTTTTTGTAGTTACCTTCTAAGTACATTCTTGCTTGAGCAATTTCAAAACCACTTTCTGTTGGTTCCTTGCTGCTAATAGTAGTTCTGTTTTCGAACTTAGAGTCTAAGAATACATTGATTTTGTTTGGCTTGTCTGCCTTAGTTTCCTTTTCAGTTGGAACTAATACATCGAAAAGAGTTTCATTACTTTTTGGAGTCTCCTCTACTTTAAGTATCTCTTCGCTTTTTAAAGTTTCTCCACTTTTTGGAGTTTCTTGTGCATGTAGCATCATTGTGCTAATAAGCATTGCGCCTAATAAGTACTTTTTTTTCATGGTCTGTTTTGTTTCCTGTTTTTTCACACACTATTAGCTGTTCGTCAACTAATTGCGTATTACTCCATTTGCAATAACGCCTACAGCCTTGTTAAACGCAGTATTACAAAGAGAAACCTACGGGGGATAGTTTTCACGCTCACCCTACCATTTTTAAAGTTAGAAACCCACAAAGTCTAACAACAATTAAAAGTAAACTTCCTTGGGAGGGAAATACTTTTATTCATTGCTATACGAGTAATAAATAAAACCTAACTATAGTAGTGGTAGAAACGCCGTCCTTTGACCACATAAAACTGATACTGCACTTGTAGTAACTAATTGGTCACTTGGGGGAACCTATTAGTTTTGCAAATAAAGTATGCAAATTTAAAAAATAAGTTGCCTAAAAAAATCATGTTTTGCCATAAAATCTAAGTCTTACAAAGCATAAAGTTTTCTAAAAATTTTTAATGCGTTATCATAACCCAAACCCTTAACAACACTGATGTTTTGTCTATCAGTAACTTATAAAAAAACCTACTTGTCAGAAGTATTTTCAATATAAAAAAACATCACAAAACGACAGCTTCTTATGTTCATATTCACATAACATTTATTCAATTTAATGCAGGAGATTTTTAAAGAATACCACTGCAAAAGAATAACCTATTTAAAATGGTATTAAAAAAGAGAATTATACAGTTCTCTAATTATTAATATTTTCAAAAAACATTTCGTCAGAATTCAAAACAATGTACATTTGCAATACTGAAGTTTTACCTATCAGCTTATTAAGTTTCAATGAAGAAATACACAACCATATTATTCTTATTTCTATCCGTACTTGTTATGGCTAATCCAATTATTGATTGGAGCTGTACTGAGGACGTGATGATGTGTGGAATGGATATGAGTGAAGGCAATGATATGTCATGTTGTGCTATGGATACAAAGCAACCTGCTCACGACATGTCAGATATGACGTGTTGCCCAGCACCCGTTCGCGTTGTTTCCCCAACCATTGATTTAAAAGTTGAAGTAGCACAAACAGTTGATGTTGCCAAAGAAAAAAAGGCAAATATCAAAGCTAAATGGTTTAACTCAAACTACCTGTCAGATTGGAGAACAGTTGACTTAACTTCCGTTACTCCTACCTCTATAGCCTCTGACGGCTTCAAATTTAAAGATGATAATCGCCTCGATTACATCTGCACCTATCGTATTTGATTTTTTTATTCAGTGTACAGTAAACAATTTACGGTTTACAGCTGAATGTATTGTGGTTATTGGTAATCTTATGTAATTATTGTAGTGCATAGCAGATTCGCCTATCACATTTCCTATCTCGTTTTTTTGCGTAGTGTTCCTCGATTATACGATAATCCGTGTGTTCATACTGATGCATTTGTGGTAATTCATTTTGCACATCATGTTTTTTGCGTAGCGTTTCACGATTTTACAATAATCCGTGTGTTCACGCCGATGCGTTTGTGGTTATTCATTTTGCACATCTCGTTTTTTGCATAGTGCTCCACGAACTTGTCATCCTAACTTGTAGAAGGAACACATTGCAAATAACACATGAATTATTGTTTTAATTCTGTAGGAAATGCATTACGAAAAACACAATGTATTGCGACTACGAGGTATCACATGCAAACTGTAAACAGTTAACTGTGAGCCACCAACTTTGCATTATGTTTTTCACGTATAAGCCGTAAACAGTTAACCGTAAACCGTCAACTAAAACAAACCAACAAAACCTTTCATAAAAAAATCATACACCATGCTTAATAAAATCATTAAGTACTTTGTAAATAATAGACTAATCACCCTATTGCTACTTTGTGTAGTGATTATTTGGGGATTAGTAACTGCGCCATTCAATTGGCATCAGAACATATTGCCAAGTAATCCCGTTCCCGTCGATGCGATTCCTGACCTTGGTGAGAACCAACAGATTGTCGCTACTGAGTGGATGGGGCGTTCTCCAAAAGATATACAAGAGCAAATCACTTACCCTCTAACCACTTCCCTATTAGGAGTTCCTGGGGTTAAGACTGTACGTAGTAGCTCAATGTTTGGAATGTCTTTTATCTACATCATCTTTGACGAAGACGT
>JASLGC010000305.1 GCA_030150335.1 Flavobacterium sp. | reverse complement strand
ACGTGAGCGTTTTGTTGATAATGAGTATTCTGTTTTAAAAAAGAATATTAACCTATATGTTATCGGAGGATATGTGATTCCGGTGTCTGACATGGTGGTTGTAAAACCTACTTTTATGGTGAAGACAGGTTCTGCCAGTTCTGTTAACGTTGACTTGAGTGCAAATGTGATTTATGCAGAGCGGTTTACGGCTGGTGTGTCTTATCAATGGAATTCTGCGATAAGTGCTTTGGCTGGTTTTCAGGCGACAGATCAATTGTTTGTGGGGTATGCTTATGATGCTTCGACAAGTGGGATTAGAACGGCAAATTCAGGAACTCATGAGGTTATGTTGCGATTTGTATTGGATAATGGCTATGGAAGAAGTAGTAGATCTGGAAATTATTTTTAAATAAAGGAAGAATTCAAATTAGCTATGCTATTATAAGAGTTTTAGTTCAAGTAAAACACATTGTGAAACACCATTTTACTGTTTTGCGAGTTGTTATTGTTTAGATACATTTTTTGTTAGTTAAGTGTGTTTTTTTGAATGTTATGAAACTTTTATTGTTGTTAATATATATTATTCAATTTTAGCATAGCTTTTTTAAATGTAGCTTGTGTCGAGAAAAAAATCAATTTAATGGTCGAATACAAGTGTGTTTCATATTGTTAGACTGGTTTTTTATTTACAAATTGTCATCTTATTTCACTTATTTGGGAAGTGAAAAAGGAAGGCTGATTCGTTAAAAAAACAGATGGAAACAGAAATAGATATTACTATAGTATTAAAGTATGTGTTATACTCTATGCCAATGGTTTCTGCGGTTATTTGTTGGTTAATCATTGTGTTGTTTCAAAAGAAGGGCAGCAAAATGGATAATGATATCCAAAGGGTAATGGGCAGATTTTATTTTTTGATAATTGTCTTTTGGCTCAATATATTTTTTTATGATTTAAACGAGGAGTGGTTTAAATATTTTATACCGATGTCGGGACTAATTATACAATTGGTTCAGGTTTCATTTTATCATTTTACGTGTATTATTACATCAAACAAAGTGTCGATTGGGAGACATTATGCTTGTTGTGTGTTGTCTATGGTGATATTGCATATAGCAATGTTTAATTATGACCGTTTGCCTAAATTCTGGTCGTTGCCAATAGAAGATTTTTATGAGCATTTCATGAATGTTTTCGTGTTTATAACAGTTTGTTTTTATTCTTTTTTGAGTGTCCGTCAGGTGTATGGTTACAAACGAGAATTGGAAGCATTGCCTTTGGAAGAAAAAAGGGGGAAGGAATTGAATTGGATCTTCGATATGTTGAAAATGCGTTTTTTGTTTGCTTTTAGTTTTGCGTTGGATTACGAACAGAACAAGCTTCTTTTGGTGCTGTGCATTGTGTTGCTACTCGCGAAAGACATTGTTCTTGTTTATAATCTGCTGCAGCACAATTATGTGTGTTTTGAGGAGGAGACGGATTTGAAAAAGGTGATGTTGGTTTCTGGAAATGTGGTTTCGTTTGTAGGAGATAATGTGGTTGTGGATTCTTCTGGCGATTCTGCGAGTTATTCTGTGGTTAGTGATTATCAGAAGTTGATTACGCAAGAGGAGTTTGAGTTGTATTTCACGAATGAGAAACCGTATTTGGATAAGGATTTTAGGTTAGAGAGTTTGGTTAGTCATTTTGGGGTGAATAGAACGTATTTGTCGAAGTTTATCAATACGACTTTTGGTTGTAATTTCAGTCAATATGTGAATAAATGGCGTTTGAAAGAGGTTGATTATTTGAAGAGTTTACCTGAGAATCAAAGGAAGAAGTTGGAGGAGATAGTGGCTAATGCAGGGTTTCGAAGTATTCGAAATTATTGGAGAGTGAAGAAAATGGTGAGGGAATTGAATGATAATTAAAAATAGGTTTTTGTATGAGTTTATGTAGAATTATAATGGTCATCACATTGACGGCTGCCATTTTTTCAGCGGTTTTTTGTGGGATATTATTGGTTCTTAAGTTTGTAAAGGATTATTCTAAACTGGTTTTAAGAGAGGTATTACTGCTATTATTAGGGTTTTACTTATTGTCGATTGGATATTTTTCGACTGTTTTCTATTCGATTTTTTATACAAGTGATTTTAAATGGACGGGGACGTTGAGTTTTCTATCGGTGATTTTGGTGCCTGTGGTGTTTTATCATCTTGTTTTTAATGCGAGTACTATTCATCGTATGGAGCAGTTTAATTTATGGCATTATTTCTTGCCCTTGGCCCTTGGGATTGGATATATAGTGTATTGCAATTTTTATATTTTTCTAACGGAAGATCATATTTTATATAAATATTCTAAAATTTTACGTGTTCTATTTAATCAATGGACATTGTATTTTGTAAGTTTTATTTTCATTTTTAAGTACATAAGGTTGTGGAGTAAGAGAGAGAATAGGTATAGCGAATCTGCTGTGGTTTATTCAGAGGGCAATTTTAAACTACTAATGTTTGATTTGTATCGTCTTTACTTTGTGGTGATTTTATTATTTCAGTCGCTTATTTTTTTTCAATTTATTACTACGGGTATGCAAGTTAAATATGGACAGCAAGTTTTGAATTTGTTGATGTTCTTGCTTCACGTTACCTTATGTTATAATGTTTTTAAACAGAAGTATATCTTTATTCAGTTCTTTTTGTATAAAGATTATTGTTATTCTCTGGAGTTTAATGAGATGAAAGGGAAGGAGTATTTCTTAAATCAAGCAGTGTTTGAGGAATATATGAAACGCGAAAAGCCGTTTCTAAATTCGCAGTTGGTTATTGCGGATTTGATAGGTCCACTTCAGACGAATAGGTCTTATTTGTCTGCTTTTATAAATAATACGTATGGGATGAATTTCCGAATGTACATGAACAAATGCCGGTTAATGGAGTTTAATTTGTTGATGGAGCGTGCCGAGTTTAAAGGGATGCAGGAGGAGGAATTGGTGTTGTTGGCTGGTTTTAAAAGCATGGAGAGCTTTAAGAGAACGAGGGCTTTTGTGGGGGATTTGGATTTGGTGAATGAGGAATAGAAGGCTGTTATTTGTTGTTTTAATTGATTAGTTTCTTTGTTAGGGATGAGGGGGTGTCCTCTGAAAGTTATATTCTGTAATGATGCTGTATTGTTTTGTATGCTTACGAAATATATTGGTACTACATAATGAGTTATATATTAGGGTGGAAATTTGGGGGTACATCTATCATTTTATATGAAACCGTATATCACTTGGGTCACTCTGTAGAGTGAAGTTATTGGTTTATTATCAATGAATTACGATTATCTAATTTCATCAAAAGCTTGATAAAAGTTATACAGAATTGTTGCTATATATGATTTAAAATAGCAATATCTATAATTGAATTTTTTATTGAAAACTAATATCGTTTTCTTGTTTTTTCATCTTTACTTAAAAATACAAATGCATATTGTGGTTTTATTTAATACAATTTATTTCTACTATATAAATTACGTCTGATTGTCGAAATATGTAAAATGTTTTGTACTGCTATTTTAGTAAAAACATATAGGTTGTACATGAATTGTAAAGTATAAATAACTGATGAATTAACAATTAAAGTATCTCTATGATGTTTCTATTCTTTGAAAAGTGAAATTTATTCATATGTTTTTTCATTGACTATGAGTTGATTGTGTTGAAAATACTGAGAATATGAAAAGTGTTTATTCTATTTTGTTATAATATTTGTAAATTAATTAGGTAATTGTTTATTTATTTGTAAAAATGACGTCTTATTTGTTTATTTGTTGTTTAATGTTTGAATACTGTATTTTTTTTAGTTAAAAATTAACTTTATTTGCTGTAGTAATTAACTAAAATAAAATAGCTATGAAAAAGTTTATGATTTTATTTATTGCTATGGCTACCACGTTTGGCTGTAGTAGTGATGATAATAATTCGGAAGAGATTATTGTCAAAGATTTGGTATTGAGTACAGACAAGAAAGAGGTTCAAGTAGGAGATGAAGTCTTGTTTACTATATTAGATAAAGAAGGGAAAAAAGTTGATGCTTCTATTTATGTTGAAAATGCACTGGTGAAGAATCCTGTTAAATTTGACAAAGCAGGTGATTTTTCAGTAGTTGCGAAGAAAGAGGGGTTTAAAAATAGTAATTCATTGACTATTAAAGTAAAGGATAAAGAGGAGGGCTTATCTCAATTGAGTTTAAAGTCGAGTAGCAATGCTGTAAAAGTCGGTGATAAAGTAACATTCACTATTGCTGTTGCTAATGTAGTAGAAAATGGTGCGACAATTTATAATGTTACAACTGGAGTTGCATTACCTAATAATGTATTTGAAGCGACTACTGTTGGAGAATTTGCTTTTGTTGCAAAGAAGGCAGGATTTGCTGATAGTACACAAGTTGTTGTTATTGTCGAAGAAGCAGAAGATAAAAGCAATAATTTCTTAACTGTAAATGGTAATAATGTTGATTTTAGATATGTGATTTTAGATGTGATGAGAGAGAATGTAATAGATAAGGATGGTAATCTGATTGAAGTGGATAAAGTAGTGAAGCTTGATGACGGAAGATTTGCTAATGAGTATTCTCTAATGATTTTAGAACAAGATAATTACCTTATTATTACGTTAAGAGTATTAAATAGTAGTGTTGTTGAAAAAGATGGGTCGATTGTAAACTATGGTAAACGTGTGTTACCTACTAATGCCAAAGATGTTGTATTTACTGATTTGTTCTTAATTGGAGGTGATTACTTCATTTTAGAAAATTATTTGACTGCCAAGAAGTTTGATTTAAAGATCAATAATGTATTTATCCCTAATGATGGTATTGGTTCAGGAGTAGATGGTGTGTTTGGAATTGCGGATTTTGGATTTTCTTTTGAAAGTGAAGAAAATGAGATTGACTTTAGCTTTGCTGGTGATGTCATCTTTTCGGAGAGTTTAGAAAAGGAAAGCAAGGCTTTTAAATTTAAAAATAGATAATAGTACTTTTTTTGGAATATAGTATTTGTTAAATTATGTTTGATGTAATCTATTAATGATAGCGAGGATATTTTATGAAAGTAATTATCTGTGTGTTGAATGTGAGGATTTATTATTTCAAAAGACATTATCATGGGAGTTCATAAGTGCCTAGGTTAATTTCTTTGGTGTTGATATATAAAGATAGATTATAAGTGCTATAATTTTATGTTTGTGATGGAGGCTTGTTATTTTATAATAAGTCTCCATTTTTTATTTATGACACTTTGTGCGAATTATGTGATTTTTAAAAGTTTTCTTAATT
>JASLGC010000225.1 GCA_030150335.1 Flavobacterium sp. | reverse complement strand
GTAGTTTCTAAGTATAAAGTGATGTCTTTATACTCATAAGGAGGAGCGCATAAAAGCTATTAGTAAGCTACTTGTAGGACTTACAACAGTAGAAAAGGTTAAAAAAATGAATGGTCTTGGTGATTTTTTTTTATATATTCGTAAAAAAGCATTTGAAAAGTAATGTGTTTTATATGGACTGTAGTAACTTTAGTTCAAATTTGTTACAGAATATGAAAGAAATCTATGGAGCTTATGTACCACAAGATAAAATCCATGTTGCTTTGACTCGTGATATAGTTGAAGCTAATATTCAATATCAAAAGACAAATGGAGAAGTAATTATTACTACAAATTTTAAAATAGATGCAATCGTAATAATAGCAGATGTACATTTAAGTGAATTTGAATTGACTGCTAAGTTATATCAAGATAGAGGAATTATTAATGATATATCTGCTAATTCGTATTTGATAATTCAATATTGTTCAAGTATAAAATCATGGGGTACTTCTAAAGTACCTGAATGGATAGAATATTTATATAATACTAATAATCAAGTTATATCTTCGTTATCTTCTTTAGCTATTTTTTATTATAAGAATAATCATTTTACTGATGTCTTTTCTTATAAACAATTATATGGACCTACATTATATTTACTTGGACAAAAAATAACACCTAAATATGGAGGTATAGGAGGAGGAGGTTTATCAGGTAGGTGGACATCTCCAGCTTCTAAATCATTAAGATATTTAGATAATACAATAAAAGGTTATTTAGGTACAAAATATACTTTGCCAAATAAAACACCATTAGCAAGAATTTTTTTTGGGGCTCGTGGATATATTGGAACAAAAAGTATAGGGGGAGCAGTAGGTAAACTTGTTCCATATATTGGCGTTAGTCTGATGCTAAAAGATACATATGATATATTTTATGATTTAGGTTACAATTATGGACCTAGTACATGGTATGGTGATGATGATAATAAATGGTTTAAATAATGAGAAATATATTTATAGAAAATGAAATAATAGCACTTCTTATTGAGTATTGTCCATATGAAATAAATATTGAAACTAGAATTTTCCATGATTTATTCCTTTACGGTGATGATGCTGATGAATTTTTAGTAGAATATAAAAATAGATATTCAGTTGATTTTTCAAAGTTTGATTTTAATATGTATTTTCCTTCTGAAGGAGATATAATATTTCCTTTTTTTATTATTAAATTTTTTAGATTAGATATAGGTACTTATAAAGAATTAAAAGTAAAAGATTTGGTAGAAGCAGTTAAAGTAGGTTTCATAGAATAAAAAGCCCATGCATATTGCTATAGCTTTCTTGTTTTGTTATCAAATTTCGGTGCTTATAGAATCATAATTTAATAAAGCAGTTGGCCTCTAAAACCAATTGATATTATAGTAGTCACTTCTTCAAAGTGCTTTATAAAATGCTCTTTCGTTCCCTTTAGAATCATAAGTAGTTTATTTTACAAGTATCCTTTATTTATTTTGTTATTTTATGTTGAAGTTTTCAAATAGAACTCCTCAAAAAGGAGGTATATTGAAGGAATATGTTTGCATAGATATTCATCTACATTAGGCGGAGTTTTCCTTTTGTGTACATCTTTTTACAATTTCTTTTTTAATAGCTTAAGGAGCTACTTCTAAACAGTAATCTAAAATGCTTTTGTGATACTTTCCTTGGGCATAAAAGAAATTAACTTGTAAGAACTTCAAAAGATTCAAGTTAGAGACAATAACTTTTTTCCAGACTTGAGCTCTCTTTTTTCTTAAAAAGTTAGTTTAACACAATCAAAACATTAGCAAAATGTATTAAATAAAGCATTTGATAAAAAAAACAATGTCTAAAGGCTGTTATTTCTGAGATTCTTATAACTTTGGTAACTTGGTTTAACCTCAAAAAACAAGATATTATGAAATCAGTTGTCATTCAGGGAATTAAAGGGTCTTTTCACCATGAAGCGGTGACTCGATTTTTTAAGGAAGAAGCGGTGGAGATAGTGGACAGTCCCACGTTTAATTCATTGGTAAAACAAGTAGTCAATGATGATGCAGATTATGGAATGATGGCGATTGAGAACTCAATTGCTGGCTCTATATTGCCTAATTACTCCTTGATGACAAAGAACGACCTATATATATGGGGAGAAGTGAAGTTGCCTATTAAGCACAATTTACTGGCATTAGGGGGGCAAACATTAGCCGATATATCAGAAGTACGCACACATCCGATGGCGTTGTTACAATGTGAAAACTTCTTGGACCATTATGATTCATGGAAGCGATTAGCAATGGACGATACCGCTACTTGTGCGCGTAACATTCAAAATAATCAATACAAAGGTGTAGCATCAATCGGGTCGATGTTGGCTGCAAAAATGTATGGATTAGAAGTGTTAGCAGAGAACATACACGATGTATATGACAACTATACGCGATTTTACCTGTTGAGCAAGCAACCTAAAAAAGTAGAAGGCTTTAACAAAGCAAGTTTCTACTTTTACACAGACCATCAAAAAGGAAGTCTAAACCGCGTTTTAGAAATCCTAAGTTCTCACGACTTGAACCTAAGCAAAATACAGTCTGTTCCATTGACGGGGAGTGTGTTCCAATATTCATTCCACGCCAATGTAGTGTTGGTCAACAATAACTACGATTTGTATTACAAAGCAATTGAAGAAGTGCGCAAGGCAACGCGTTTCTTTAAAATATTAGGAGAGTTTAAAGAGGACCAAATCCCTTCGGATTATCAATATTAAAAGACAATAATAACATATAAATACAATAGAAAGGTGTGAGTTAATCACGCCTTTTTTTGTTGCCTATCAAGAAATAAGCACTTTGTGAATGCCGCTATCAATGCATTGTGAGTTGTAATTCATTCGTTTAAGAGTCGATAAGCATTCGTTATCTCTTCGAAGAAAACGCCTTTTATCGGAGTAATAACGGAGGATATTCGAAAGAATGTCGAACAAGACCTTTATTGTGATTGATAAACAAGTGATTGATTCGCCGTGAAAAATCATTTGGAATGAGAAACAGACAGCTTGTGTGAATGAATTTCAATCTTATTCTCCCCCGAGATACCGCAGTGTATGCATTTTAAAAGAGCGTACTAAAGTAGTCTGCAACATTTTTACATGTAATAATGCAACTAAATTAGAAAAAAGACGTTACCATTTATAAGGTTAAGCGAATTATAAATAGTAATTTTGATTATAAATCATAAAAAACAGAAAAGGTTTAATTCTTTTCTACCCAAAGAAAGATTAGTATATGAGAATTTTTTTGATAACACTACTGTGTGCTTTTAGTATGTCTGTACAAGCAAAGGGAAAGCCGAGTTTGAAAAAAGCCGACAAGTACTATAAAAATACAGAATATACAAAAGCAGCAGAGGAGTATAAGCGATTGTTAAGAGGTGTGCGAACGGATAACTACATCTTTTTGCAGTTGGCTGATTGTTATGACCGCCTATCGAAAGACATTGAAGCATCGCGCTATTACGGAAAGGCGATTGCCAAAGACCCTGATGTTCCTGCGGATGTGTACTATAAATATGCAAAGATTTTAGAGAAAAACGGGCGTTATGTCGTTGCTCAAGAAGTAATGCAACAGTTTGCAGCGAAGGCAGCAGGGGATTCTCGAACAAGAGATTTTGTGGCTAATCGAGATGCGCGTAAGCAGTTGGAAGACTTAGAACCGAGATACTCGTTTGCAGAATCGGGAATGAACGACAGAGTTTACGATACTTACGGAGCTTGGATGAATGCTGGAGATACGATTTATATGGTGTCTAATCGCACGAAACACGAGAAGAAGATTCCTCGTAAATTGTTTGAAGTACGCGAGAAAGCACAAGGCAAGCCCAATAACGATATATATTTTGCAGAGTTTAAAGGCAAGGCTGAGCCAACCTTTGAGGTGAACCACGTAAAAGGTAGGGTAAACAAGCGTTTTCACGATGGGATGTCTGCAAGTTCGCCAGACGGACAGCGTTTTTACTTCGCTTCTGAGGCGTATAGAAATAGAAAGTTTAGACGTAATAAAGACGTTAAGCACAGAGACGGACTCATGAGTTTGTTTTATGCGAGGTTGAAAAATAAACAGTGGAAAAAGATTAAACCGTTGCCATTTACAAAAGCGGGATATATGTACACTAACCCAACTATCAGTAGTGATGGCAAGTATTTGTACTTCGCTTCAAATATGCCGGGTAGCTTAGGAGAGTTGGATATTTGGCGTGTAGCATTGCTGGAAGATGATGAGTTTGGTGAACCAGAAAATTTAGGTCCTGCAATTAACTCGGGAACGAAAAACGACTTTCCTTTCTTAGCAACGGATAATCAATTGTATTTCTCGTCTGACCGTTGGGGAGGATATGGAGGAATGGACGTTTATGTGGTAGATATGAATACTCCGGGAAGCAAGCCTGTGAATTTAGGTGCTCCTATTAATACAGCAAAAAACGATTACGCTTTTTCATATTATCCTACCAAAGAAATGGGCTTCTTTTCATCGGACAGAATTGGTCGTAATGATATTTATAAAGCACTGCCAGTGTGTAATATCGAGTTTTCTGTGTCTGCAAAAAACAAACAGTTTAACAAAGCAGTAGTAGATGCTCAGGTAGAGTTTATCAACGATAAGCGAAATGTAGAAGGTAAGGTTTACACGAAAAAGAACGGTATTGCTCGTGAGTTCATTACGTGTAAAGGTAAGTATAAAATTAAGGTGTCGCATCCAGATTACTTAGACGAGATAGTTGATGTAGTGGGTATTGATGCAGAAGGTACGCAAAGTATTGAAGTGCTGCTGCGTCCGTTAGACGAGTTAATGATTGAAGAAGACAAGATTAGCTTGGCTGATATTCAGTTTGCCTTTGACCAAGTGGATATTACGGAGGATAGTAAAGAGGAGTTGAATAAATTAGTGAAGGTGATGAAGCGCTATCCTAATATGCGCATCAAGGTGAATGCTCACTCGGATAGCAAAGGAAAGGCAGAATACAACTTGAAGTTGTCTCAAGCCAGAGCGAAGTCAACGGTAGAATACTTGATTTCTCAAGGTGTAGAAGAAGACCGATTAGAGTATCAAGGCTACGGGTCACAGGAATTAAAAGTGATTTGTGAGCCATGTACAGAGTGGGAAAATGCTCAAAACAGAAGGTCAGAGTTTATTATTCTGAATAAATAAACAATTACATACAATTAATAAAAGCCAGGGCTTACTTCATTTTAAAAGTGAAGTAAGCCCTTTTTATTTTGTGTACGTGGCTGTATTGTGTAATATAGGTGTCAATAGACAGGAAGATGTTATAGGGTATTTGTCTTTAAAACAATTAGTTATGATAGTATTGGCATTGGTTAAATTGCGAAAATAGAAATGATAGATGGACAAATTATCAATAGAAAAAACAGGGGTATTTATGACTTAAAATAGTAAGGTGTTTATAGTCTGTAAGTTAGTTTTTTGATAGCGTTGAATTGAGGAATTATTTGATTTGTGGAAATAAAAGATAGAAATGTTTAGTGTTTTTCAATATTTTTAGAATATAAATAGTTAAATTATTGTTAAATAGTGTTGTGAGTTAAATCGAATAATGCGAATTATGGAGAAAAGAAGCAAGGGATTTATGCTCTCAAAATTATAATTTTTACTAACTCAAGTAGTTCAATTTTGGAATAAAGGGTAATAAGAACGAAAAGCCTCTAAAGGAAGTTGGCAGTTAGGGTTATTAATAATGGTTTATTGCAAAAGGTACAATATGACAAAAGAGAATGTAAAAAACTTTATTGTTCGCTATTTGAGAAGCGCCTTTTTTGGCTCTAAAGCATTGAGGTTGTAGGATATGTAAAACTATAATATCTTTGTAGTGTACAAAAATAGGTACAACAAGACAAGCTGGTTTATTGAATCTAAAACATGTTTAATAGTCAGTTGCTAATGTAATTTATACCGTGTTTTTTCTATAGTTTACTTATAGCCAAAGTGACTGAAAAGCAAAGGTGTGAAGAATAGAATAGATTGAAATATTGTTTGTTTTATCATTGGGAATTGTGTTTAATCAGAAAACAAAAGCAATGACTTTATAATTGAATTCTATAAATAGTAAAATAGGTTTTTTACATGCTTTTTTTACGAGTATAGAGTCATTGAAAAGAAAAAGTAATCCTTCTTTTCTAATTACCCTTTTCATATTTATGATTGTATTTGAAAAAGGAAAGAATTTAGGGTGAATTTAAGGAGGATTATTTTATAAAAAATGAAAGTGTTTGTTTAAAAATAGGACTATAGTCCAAAAGGTGTTTTTCACATTGTTTTAAAAAAGAGAAGTCGGGATGCTTCTCTTTTTTTTTGATAGTCTATAGGGAGTATATGTATTGTCAAAAAATAAAATAGATAGGGAAGGAGAGTGTTATATGGACAATAAAAAACGCCTATTGGTTAAATAGACGTTCTTTGTTTTTATCGCTTTTGGCTTTCTATAAGTAAGTCAGCCATCATATTCATTTTCTTCTTGTAGGCATCAGAGATATCGTTGTTTTCATATAAATCTGAATTGCTCATTGGGATTGAGTACGGCAACGACCAAGCGCGCAATGCTTTGGCTATGTTATCTAACGCTTGAATACCTTGCATAGCTTGGTTTCCGGCAGACCAGCATGTGAATCCTACCACTTTATTAGTCAAGTAAGCAGGTTGGTCTTTTGCAGTAATTTCAAGCCAATCAATTGCGTTTTTCATTACTCCTGTCATTCCTCCGTGATAAAGGGGAGTTAGCCAAATCATTACATCTGCCTTGCGAAAAGCATCTGCGAAGTCGTGTACCGTTTGTGGTACGTTCTCCATTAATTTAGCTTGAAATATAGGGATTTGAAAATCTGATAAATGAACTTGTTGTACTTCAACGTTAGCCTTTATGAATTGGTCAGCGTAATACTGTGCAATACGTCGCGATGTACGGAATGATTCTTCATCTAAAGAACCATTAAAAATTAAAGCTCTCATAAAACTATCTTGAATATTTGCGCACTAAGTTAAAACATTTATTCGACAGAACGCGTTTGTAGCGCTTGCTTCTTGCTTTGAGGTAGGTGCGTTTGTGGTTTAGTATATTAAGTAATAGCGGTTTATAATTCTTCTTTTTTCATGAAGCCAAACATCATTACGAGCTTGTTTCCTTGATAAAAGTTCAAGGTTTGCTCTGCAATGTCGAAGTGATAAGTCATGTTCTCAAACTTATGTACAAATGCTTTTTGCTCATCTGTAGTGATGGCAGGCGTTTGGTTATCTGTAAATTGGATAGGCTCAAAGTAAAAGGCATTTTCTACTGCATGTAGCTGTAGCCTTGATTCAAATGGCATATCGTCTATTTGTCCAACGATAATCTGTTGTTTAAAGTCAAAACCAATACACACATTTGTATTCAGGTCTGAGTTGCCGTTAAGTTGGATTAATTGCCAGTCGAATTTGGTTAGGAATTGTATCAATCTATGTTTTTTTTCAGTGTAAAACTCTTGAAAATGTTGTACATCTGTAATTAAAAATAAGCTTTCATTGCTTGCTTGTACATACAGGGTTTGCTTGGTCAAAAACTTTAGGAAAGCCTTTTCGTCTTTAGACAGAGTACTTTTGTTTTTTCGGGTTGTATAGCTTGGCTTGCCTGTTGTAATTTTGATTACCGCATTATTTGTAGTGATATTCTTTAAAGGAACTTCGGCAATTACTGTTTTATTGTTGCCAATTGTTACAGGTTCGCTTGCTCTTGTCAATGTAATTTTCTCAGGATTAATACTCGCTTGTAAATCTTTATCCTTATCTTGTATTACCCATTGATTCTGACTTATTTCCAATATAGTCAGTCGATTAGGTGTTTTGACATCTTGGGCAGTTGCGAAAAGACTTCCTAAGGCAAGTATTAAAAGTAGCATTGTTTTTTTCATAGTCAATATATTTCAATACGGTAGGTATTCGATTTATATAGAAATGGTTACCCCTTGTATTAAGTCAAAAATAAGGTTTTATATGGGATAAAGCAGTATGAAAAATGCGTATTTTAATACAGATTTTTTTCAATAATATTGGTGGTGAACAATATTTAATTGTATTTTTACCTCCCAAACACAACTCTTTTTTTTATGACTCCAAAAGTATTACTTACTTCAAAAGAGATTGACATAATTCTACATCGTTTGGCTTGTCAATTGGTAGAAGAACATCTTGATTTTTCGAACACACTTCTTATTGGTATTCAACCACGTGGAAAGTATTTAGCAGAACGCATTAAGAATATTCTGACGAATGAATACGGTATTAGTGAGGTTCCTTTAGGGTTCTTAGATATTACATTTTTCCGAGATGATTTTAGAAGAAATCAAAAACCTTTAGAAGCGAATAAAACCCAAATTGATTTCTTAGTCGAGGACAAGAAAGTGGTATTTATTGATGACGTACTTTATACGGGGCGTAGTATTCGTGCCGCACTTACAGCTATTCAGTCTTTTGGTCGTCCTTTAGACATTGAACTATTGGTATTGATAGACCGTAGATTTAGCCGCCATTTACCTATTCAACCTGATTATAGAGGAAGACAGGTAGATGCTTTTGATGATGAAACGATACGTGTACATTGGTCGGAAGACGGATTGAACGATACTGTATTCTTACAAGAAAGCGAAAACAACTAACTATCCAAACCTATTGATTAAAGTAAAATGAACGAATTAAGCGTAAACCACCTATTAGGAATTAAATATATCAATAAAAACGACATTGATTTAATTTTTGAAACTGCAGACCACTTTAAAGAAGTTATCAATCGTCCGATTAAAAAAGTTCCTTCCCTTCGAGATATTACTATTGCTAATATCTTCTTTGAAAATAGTACACGTACTAAATTATCTTTCGAATTAGCCCAAAAACGTTTATCTGCTGATGTTATCAGTTTCTCTGCTGCACAGTCTTCTGTGAAAAAAGGGGAAACGCTTATTGACACGGTAAATAATATCTTGGCAATGAAAGTTGATATGGTTGTGATGCGTCATAACAATGCTGGTGCAGCTCACTTTTTGTCTAAAAATGTGAAGGCAAGTATTATAAATGCTGGTGATGGTGCTCACGAACACCCAACGCAAGCATTATTAGATAGTTATTCTATTCGTGAAAAATTAGGTGATGTAGCGGGTAAAAAGGTTGTGATTGTTGGAGATATTCTTCACTCAAGAGTTGCCTTGTCTAACATTTTCGCTTTGCAAATGCAGGGAGCTGAGGTTAGAGTGTGTGGTCCTAAAACGTTGATTCCAAAACATATTGAGAGTTTAGGTGTTAAGGTAGAGTCAAACTTGAGAAAGGCGTTAGAATGGTGTGATGTGGCTAATATGCTACGTGTGCAAAATGAGCGTTTAGACTTTAGTTATTTCCCTACAACGAGAGAGTATTCTCAACAGTTTGGATTGGATAAAGCGTTGTTAGATTCATTGGATAAGGAGATTGTGGTAATGCACCCAGGTCCTATTAATAGAGGGGTTGAGATTACTTCAGACGTTGCAGATTCACAGCAATCAGTAATCTTAGACCAAGTAGAAAATGGTGTGGCTGTGCGTATGGCAGTTATTTACCTTTTGGCTTCTAAAATAAAATAAATTCGTTAATTTAGCTTTTTGTTAGATTAATAAAATCAAGTTGAACACGATGAAAATAAAAGAAAAGGGACATACCTTCATTATCAGTAGTAACGAGGCTGAGATAGAGACTTTTATCGAGAAGATAAATCAGCAGTACGAAAGTAATTATACAACACATAATCTTATTATTGACCTTAGTCATTTAGGGACTAATGTATCAGAAGAGGGGATTGAGTTGTTTGAAGAATTAGCAATCAGACACATGGAAGATGCTAATAAATCCTTTGTAATTGTGGTGTCGGACATAGACTTTAACGAGTTTGACGGCGACTTGATTATTGTGCCTACTTTACAAGAGGCTCATGATTTGATTGAAATGGACGAAATCCAAAGAGATTTAGGGTTTTAAAAATATAAAAAAGGCTTAAAGTAATTTAAGCCTTTTTCTTTTTGTCTTCTGTTGCTGTTTTTTGTAAATTACAACCTCAAAAATCAAATAAGCAGTATATTGAAACTTACCATATTAGGCTGTTATGCAGCAACACCTCGTACGATTACGAACCCCACATCTCAAGTTTTAGAGATGAATGGGCACATGTTTTTAATTGATGCAGGCGAAGGAACGCAAGTACAGTTGAGAAAAAAGAAGATAAAATTCCAACGCATTAACCATATTTTCATCTCCCATCTACATGGAGACCACTTCTACGGATTGATAGGTCTTATCTCTACGTTCATGTTGTTAAACCGAAAAACGGAACTTCATGTGTACGGACCAAAAGGGATTAAGGAAGTTATTTTATTACAATTGAGATTATCTAATTCTTTTACTGGATATAATTTGTACTTTCACGAACAGACAAGTAAGGAGAGTAGAGTTATCTTTCAAGATGATAAGGTTACGGTACGCACAATTCCGTTAGACCACCGTGTTTATACAAACGGGTATTTGTTTGAAAGTGCACCCGGACCGCGTAAGTTGCGTATTGGTGCTATTGAGGACTTGGGTATTGACCGTTGTTATTATCAAAAGATTAAAAATGGTGGCGATATTACACTTGATAGTGGTGAGGTAATTAAGAATAAGGATATTTCTTATGACCCTGAACCAACGGAGAGTTACGCTTTTTGTTCGGATACAATGTATTCGGAGGCTGTAGTTCCTATTATTAAAAATGTAAAAGTGTTGTATCACGAGAGTACGTTCTTGGATTCAGAGTCGCATTATACAGAAAGAACCAAGCACTGTACTGCTAAAGAAGCGGGTAGAATTGCGACGTTGGCTAATGCGGAAACGTTGGTCATGGGACATTATTCTACGAGATATAACGATATTAAATTGTTTAAAAAAGAAGCGGAAACTGTTTACTCTGGTCAGATATTGTTAGCTGATGATGGTAAGGAGTTTGAGCTGTAAAAATATATAACTATGAGCGATTTAGGAGATTACAGAAAATCGTATGAGAAAAGTGTATTGTTGGAAAGTGATGTGGATGAGAATCCAATGATGCAGTTTAGAAAGTGGTTTTACGAAGTAGAGGATTTTGGTGGTGTGGATGAGGTGAATGCTATGACTGTTTCTACAATAGGACTTGACGGTTTTCCAAAGTCGAGAGTGGTTTTGTTGAAATCGTATGATGAGAATGGCTTTGTGTTTTACACTAATTACGACTCAGAGAAAGGAAAGGCTATTTTGGCTAATCCACATATTTGTTTGTCATTTTTTTGGGCTTCTATGGAGCGCCAAGTGATTATAAAAGGGATTGCGAGTAAGGCGTCAGATATTCAGTCTGATAACTACTTTGACTCTCGTCCGTTAGGAAGTAAATTAGGTGCGATTGTTTCAAATCAAAGTGAGGTAATTCCGTCACATGATGTGTTGGAACAAGCGATTGATAAACTGGAGAAAGAAGTGGAAGGACAAGAGGTAAAACGCCCTGAAAACTGGGGTGGCTTTGTGATTAGTCCGGTGTCGATGGAGTTCTGGCAAGGGCGTCCAAACCGACTACATGACCGCATCCGTTATACATTAACAGAAGAACAGTTAGATTGGACAATTGAACGTTTAGCTCCATAAAAGAGATATGAAAAAAGTAAAAATATTATTATCTATCGTTACCTTGTTCTTTATGGGCTGGGCCTTGATGGAACAGTACGAAGAACACCCGAAAATTTGGGTACAGGTAATTGGAGTGGGATTGTTTTTCTATTCGATGATGCGCTTGATGCAAAAAACACCGAGCAATACGCATAATAGACAACATCCGTTTGAGGAGAGAGATTTAAATGGAGAAGAAATAGAGGAATCAGAAACATTAGATAAGAAAGAAGATGCTAAATAAAGGAGATTTTGTACAGGTATTAGACGAGGATGAAGAAGGAGTTGTTACCAAAGTGTCTGGTAATGATGTTACTATTGAAACAAAAGATGGGTTTATCTTGAGTTATCAAGCTAATGAGTTGTTGAAAATAGCAAAAGAAGAAGAGGTTGATATCCGTTCGGCAAGTACAAGAAGTTCAATAAACGCTGCATTACAAGATAAGGTTGAGCCTGTAAAACGTTCGTTTACAAAAGATAAACGCTCAAGAAAGGACGAGTTTATCATGGAGGTTGACTTGCATATTGAGAAGCTAACGAAAGACCACCAACGTATGGAAAAGTATGATATGCTTACGCTGCAGTTGGAAACAGCAAGGGGACAAGTGGAGTTTGCTATCAAGAATCGCATTCCTCGTATTGTGTTTATTCACGGTGTGGGTGAGGGTATCTTGAAAACTGAATTGGAATATTTGTTTAGCCGTTATAAAGAGATTATAGCAGAGGATGCTAATTATCAGAAATATGGATTAGGTGCTACACAGATTCATATTAAACAGAATCCTAATCGATAAGAACAGGGGGATAATAGTTTGATTCTCTATTGGAATAATTTACGAAAAGCCTTAGAAAGAGCAAATAGCCTTTTTAAGGCTTTTTTTGTGGGGCTACTTTGCTTTGCTATGTTTGGTAGGCGTTCTGTTTCACAACATTTGGTAGGTACTTGGCTTCGTTTTTAGTTGCTTGCCAATAAACATTGGTTTTATTTGATTTCGTTTCGTGATTGGTAGGTTTTATGTTTTACAATTGTCCACAAAAAGAATGTAATACAGTTTCTTGCCCATTGAGGTTAGTTTAAAAGTATTGATAATAAACGAATTGGCTTTTGTACAGTTTTCTAATGATTGTGTTTAGGGAAGCAAAACAGTAAAGTTATAGATGACAGTTCTTGGAAGAGTTTTTTAACTGTTAATTGAATGCAACTTTTGAGATTGCTCCATAGTATTCTTTTGTAATAGGGATAGGGAAGCGAGGGTGCTTCAGTTTGTATGGGAAGGGTAAGGGGATAAAAAGAAAAAACCACTTAATATACCGAAATATAAAAAGTGATTTCTCATTAAAATTCATACTAATACACAACAAATTAAAGATACATATATTTTTTTACATTTCATACTTAAATGGTATTATTTGAGAATTAAAGTTGTAAAGAAATATTGATATGTTATTTGACAAGGTCATATTAGTAGTTGCTGGCCGTTGTTAGTGAGTATTCGCTTCAATTCTGATTTCTCTGTACATCGTATTCTCACTGTCTTTTATCTTCTTAGGGATGCTTCTGAATATCAGAATTCCTGTTTCTGTATCGTCAATATACTCGTAATCATTGTCATAAAACTCATAGTAGTCTTTTCCATTTTCTGTATGTGAATATTGAAACAAGCATTTGCCTGGCTTGTTATTGTCTGCAATTCCCTCTAATAAAAAGGCTTTTTCTTCTTCGTAGTAATACAACTCTGTCTTTTGTAAAAAGACTTTTTTGTCGAGCTTGGTTTTGTTGACATAGATGACTTCATAGGCGGTTGATTCTATGTCTTGCTCATCATTGGTTTGTCCGAAGGTGATTGTACTGATTAGTGCGAATAGTGCGATATATAGTATTCTTGGCATAACATTTAATTTACCTTAAAATTATTGAATATTTTTTAAACGGGTGTGTTGCATTGAGTAATGTTTTAAAAATGAATAAGTGCGGTGTTTTGATAAAAAACACAATAAACGGCTTGTAAGTGAATAAAGTCTTTTTTTGGACGTGGGGGTTGTATGAAGTGGTTTTAATTCGTTAGATGCAACTTTAAGTGGTTTAGAAAAGGTGTTTTGTTACAATTTGTCATTTCTATTGTGTGAAATATATTTAATTTGTAAATTTGCCCTCACATAGATTAAACGGACTATACCCCCTGTGTGCTACACAGAGTCTGTTGTTTTACCCAACTTTACAATGGCGCAATTAGCTAAACCCCCTGGGAACCTGTAATCGTTCTACCCAAACGAATAGGTGCCTATAGTAAGCCCATAGATGATAATCTTCTTGGCAAGAGGTTGATACGATTCACGTATTGACAGCCTCTTTTATTTACAGTATTGAGAATTCTTTGCAATTGATTGAAGGCACTGTTTTACAGTGTTTGTGGCTTTCTTGCGCTTTAGAATTTGGCAAACTGCCTGTTGGAAACATAAAATTATGTTAAATGTATGAATCTAATTCGTATATTAAACTTTTAAAACTAACCAAATTATGAGAATTAAGCATCTATTTTGCTTTTTTGTCTTTAATTCCCTATCTGTTTTTGCACAAGAAACTGATAAAGAAGAAGAGAAGCTATTCAATTCTATTCCCCCTGCTGCGACTACAGTTTCTGGTGGAAAAGGAAAAAATAAGATTGATGTGTTTTTAGATAGTAAGTTTGAGAACTATACTAAATTCACAAGTGAGAACACCTCAGATAGCAAGTTTCGCATCGTACAATCGCGCGTTTTTGTAAAGGGAACGTATAACGATAAGTTGACGTATGCATTGCGTTATCGTCTAAATGAGAGTGTTGCTTCAAAGGCATTGGAATTTGCTTTTTTGGAGTATAATATTAATGACAATTGGACGGTAAGTGCTGGTAAGCAGTTTATTGCTTGGGGGTCAACAGAGTTGTCTTACAACAGTGCTGAGCTATATATGTTTACCAATATTATTGCTTCGTCTCAATTGTTTAGTACTGGAGCAAGTGCAACATATAAGCGTGCAGGACAGTCGTATAAATTACAAGTGGTGTCGCAAGGTGAGCAATTTGTAGCTGAAGAATATAAGAACAAAGCTTATGGAGGATTGTTTTTATGGGAGGGAGAGTTGTTTAACAAACACCTTAAAACTCGCTATGGCTATGGGTTGATGCAGCATGATGCAAAGAAATACTACAGCTGGATTACGATTGGAAATCGCTTGACTTTTGATAAGTTGATGGTGGAGATGGATTGGATATATGGTAGTTATAACTTGAAAGATGCACAGTTGAATAGCTTGAATCCTGATACGGGGTTGGCGTATGTGAGAGATAATGTGACGAGCACGACGTTTAAGTACAAGACGAAGAAGCTAACACCAATTGTAAAGGCGATGTATAATTATCGAAGTGATTTAGATAATGGAGTTGCGTACGCATTGAAGGGAGTATCTGCTGCGGTAGAGTACTATCCGTTTGAAGACCCACTATTTCAGACGTTACGTTTGTATGCTGCGTATAACTACTATAACTACGCTTACAAGAAGTATGATGTAAGACCTGCAGATAAGAATGAACATCAGCTTGCTTTAGGAGTGAGATGGATGGTACCATTGTTTTAGAGGTTAATGTCATTGTAGAGAATTAAGCACAAGGGGGTATTGTAAAACAACGAGTTATTGATTTATGTATAAAATATAAAACCACCGATGGGAAATATTCTTGTCGGTGGTTTCTTTTTATTGGATTAAGAATGTTTGCTTTTTTGCGTATAGTGAACTAAACAGCTTTTTGACTATTTATTATTATGGCCTGTGTTTTCATTAAAAAACTCAGTGTAAATTTTGATACTTTCAATCGGGTCAGGCATTCCCATTGGAGCGTGGTCCCGTTCGTAGTGCTCAATTAAGATATTTAAAACGTCATATTCATTTGCTTCAGGGCTGTTTGGTTCGGCATCTTGTAGAAACTTTGTTCTAATTAATGCAATGTGATAATCTTCTTCAGTTCTTATAGGTTTTACTCTCATATTGGTGTATTTAAGTGGTTTTATATGGTTAATGCTTTAATTTTTAAAGCCTTATAGGATTAAAGGTACAGATAAAACCAAATAATATAAGTTGTTTTTAGAAAGATTTATGAAAACAAAGGACTTCTGTGAAGCTGTAATATTTTAAAAAGTCATTTTTAAATATATATTTTGCCATTCAATATTTTGATATATCCTTTTTTCTCTAATATTTTCAATGTTCTAATTACAGTTTCTACACGTAGTCCAGTAAGGTCGCCAAGTAATTGCCTTGTTAACGATATTTCGTACTGTTGCTTATTACAAGAACTACTCGCTTTTTTTTCATATTCTAAAAAGAACAATATGCGTCTTTCTGCGTCTTGGCAAGAGATTTCCGGAGCTAAAATAGCTTTGTAGTACAACTCGTCTGCAAGTGTTTTGATAAGGATAGAGGTACTATCTTTATCTTGAAAAAGCAGTTTTTTGAGAGATTCTTTATGTATCTGTATAAGCTCGGTGGATGTCATCGCAATTGCGTTATACGGGTATGGATGGTCAGTAAATAACATCGCTTCACCAAAGCTTTGATTGTCTTTGATGATGTTTTGGATAAATTCTTTACCGTTGTAGAAGTAATTGTTAAGTTTTACTTGTCCTTTTACAACTTGAAAGAAGTGTGTCGCAGTATTGTTTTCAGAAAAGATAATTTCATTTTTCTTAATTTCTTTTTCCTCACCACCATATTTTAGTAAAAGATCAGTGTTTAACATATATTCTGTTGTTAGTTATAAAATGTAATAAAGATTTTAAAATGTTGAAATCAATTAAAGAAACAGCTTAGAAGTTCTTTCTTTTAGCACATCGGTATATACTCAAAACAGGTAGAGCTATCCAAATAAGCAACATTATAAAAGAAACAAAGACGCCTAAACTACTTCCAAAGAATTTTTTAAAAACAGCCCCTGTATAACCGAGAATTGCGGAGATATCAAGATTTAGTAATATTAGGATTCTCGATAAGTCAATTGGGTTTAAAAGGGTTCCTAATAATGTAATGTTCTCCAAGGGGTAATCTCCAAAACTAATTAGAAATGCCAAGAAGATTCCGTCATATATTACTGCAAAGAATAACCACAATAATATAGCATAACCAAAACCTTTAATCTTGTTTTCATTGCACATACCAATGTTATAAGATAAGGCTGAAAATATAAATGTTAGCATAGTGCCTATGCCAATCAGTAAGAAGAATTGCCATTCAAATCCAGAGTCAAACATGCCATAAAATGCAAAGGGCACGCCAAGGCCAATGATTAAACTAAAGGAAAGAGAAATAGCTACTCCAAGGTATTGACCTAAAAAAATAGAGGACCTTTTGACTGGTAAAGCAAGAAGTAACTCTGTAAACTCTTTAGAATCGTAGTAATACATTATTCCGAAAATTGTACTAATCAATGGGATTAGGATAATTACAATGTTCATTAGGGTTATAACTGCATTGCTTATATCGTTGTTAAAAAACAAGATTAAAAAAGCTAATGAACAATAAAAGAATAGATAGAAATAACTCCATCTGCTTCTGATGAGATCGAAAAAACTATATTTAAATACCTTATACATTTGTCTCTGTTGTTAGCACGGCAACTGCTTGCTCGAGGTTATCTTGTTTTGTGATGGTTTTTAAGTTATCAATAGTTCCTTTATAATAAATTCTACCTTCAAGAATAAATATTATTTCATCCGCCATTTGTTCTACAAAGCTTAAAATATGAGAAGTGATGATGATAGTTTTTCCCTTCTCTTTTTCAGAAAGAATTAGTTTCTTGAGTGTTATAATAGTCGCTGGGTCTAAACCAGCTGTTGGTTCATCTAAAATTAAAATTGGGTGATCAAACAAAAAGGTGAGTAGCAAGTTTACTTTTTGTTTAGTTCCCCCCGATAAGCTATTGAGTTTTTCGTCCCAAAAAGGGTATAAGCCCAATAACTCCAATAAGTGAGATTCATTTAAATCATTTAGGTTTCTAAGGTCTTTAATCATTCTAATAACCTCGTAAACCGTTAGATTATTTGGGAAATTAGCAATCTGTGGCAAATAGTTTATATCCTTTCTGTACAGATGGTGATTGCTAATATTGAGTTCATTAATTTGAATGCTGCCTTGCTCAGGGAACACCATGCCGAGAATACATTTATTCAACGTAGTTTTTCCTGATGCATTAGGTCCAAGTATGGCAGACACACCTTCTTTTATCTCTAAGTTGATGCCTTTGAGTACTTTGTTTTTACCATATTTTTTATGTAAATCATTAATTTGAATCATTCTTTATTTTTTTTATTAATGGTGTTGTATCAACAAGGTTTTTGGGGATAAATGTAGGTGATGCTGTTTCCGAAAAATTGATAATATCAACGAAAGAACTTCTCAATAAGACAATGGCTTCAGGTGTGTTACTAACTACGAAAGAGAATAATTTGATAGGATGATAAGGGACATCGCCAATACCATCTTTGTCAAGGTCATACCCCGTATAGCCACTCCAATAGTTTGAATTGAAGTTATTGTTGTTTAGTTGGCCCGAGTAAATAAGGTCGAACGAGTTGTTTATAAAGTTGTTGTAGTTTATTTCGTTGAGATAATTGGCTCCTTTTAGGTTAATTGCCCATCCATTGTTGATAAAATTATTGTGGCTGTATTTTATGCGATTAGTACCTTCTATAGTTATTGCCGTGGTGTTGTTATTAAATGTATTGTTTTGAATCTTAGTGTCGTTTACTTCTTTAAGTAAGATACCATAAGCAGTAGGTCCCCAATTGTCGATAAAACTATTGTGAATCATCTGCATTTCTTTAGAGAACATAATCGCCACACCTGCACCGTTGTTTATGTACGAGCAATTGTTGACGATATTGTTATTTGAAAACATGAAGTGAAGACCATATCTTACATTGTCTTTACTGATGTTATTCTCTATTTTACAATGATTAGAAAACTCTAAGTAGATGCCATCTCTTACGTGCTCAACATAGTTGTTTTTTATCTCAATGTCGTTTGAATACCAGAGTTGAATACCGTTTCCAGAATTGAACTCATTTGTAGCTTTTCCATATATTTTGTTGCCAATGACTTTACCTTGTTTAGACTTTTCAAGGTAAATGCCAAAGAATAAGTCTTTTATGGTGTTATTTTTAATAGTAAAATTCTTGCTTTCTCGCACTCTAATGGCAGCGTAATCTTTTAGGTAACTTGTCCCCACATTAATAATAGTAAATCCGTCTATAGTAACATTATCTGCATTTACAATAAATACTTCCCCGTGATTCTGACCATCTACGGTGGATTGGTTACTTCTTAAAGATAATGGCTTAGTTATGAGGATATCCATTTCTTGGTAGATTCCTTTTTTCACAAATATTTCATCATTGTCATCTGCTACTTCGATGGCTTGTTTGATACTTGAAGTAGGACAGTCTGGGCAAACAATAATGGTTTTCGCATTAATGGAGGAAAAAATGCTAATTGTGAACAGGATAAGAAGTAAAGAGTATTTATTAGTCACTTTCATAGTATAGACGGATTTTTAAAAAAAAGAATTATAGTTTTTTTTATTGACCTTTATATATCTCAATGAGTTCGTTCCATGTGTATGTATCTCCAGTGTGTTGTTTTATAAATTCATGAGCTTCCTTTTTTCCTGCTACTGCAGATAAATAGCCATTCATTGGGCTTGGTACATTTTTAGAAATAATAAATGAAGCACCGCGTATACTGATTAACTCTCCAGGATTGTTGTAATCCGCTACTAATAAGTATAAATAGCTATTGTCTTCATTTTTTTGCATGAAGTGAATCATGCATTCAATCGAGTCGAATTTGTAATTCTTGCCTTTAACCGTTACAAGTTGAGCAACATGAGATTTGTCAACTATCCCCATATTACAGAATTCGCAAAAGTCAATGCCGTATTCAATATCCTGTAGCTTAGGCGTACAAGAAGCAAGCAAGAGTACAAGACATGTTAGAGCTGTCCGCTTCATTGGTTGTAATATTTGTTCATTGTGTTAACTTTATAGGCAATTACCATCAGTAAATAGCCCATTATTATTATATAAGCACCAAGGTGAGGATATGAGTAAACATCAAAGTTTAATAGCTTTTTATATCCAAACAAAGGAGGTTTATACGACAATGGTACCCCTGTTTTATCTTCTATTTTTATAATTGCATTAGAAGAAAGGGTGTTGCCATAATAGGTCAACCATTTATTGAAATCATACATTCCCAATACTCCCAAAGTAGCCATTATCACTAACCAATATTGGAGTGCTTTAGATTTGAATTTATTGAGATGTATTCCTATAGCAATTAAAATCCCAAGTATTGACATAAAGGCAATTATTATAGGAAATGCTGTAAACTCCCACATTTCGTTATCCTTAGGTATGGGTTTCATTCCGATATAATGGTTTAGTCCGTTTATGTTTTGCAAGTCAAATTCATTTACGCCTTTAATGCCATTTATGTAAATGTTCATTCCCAAATGATTTGGGTACTGTGGAGCTCCAAGTTCTATATTCCACAAGGGAACAAAGAAAAGAGATAGCAACAACACAGAGCCTAATAGCATTAATATGATAGATCTTTTCATAGCTTTTTTTTAAATAAAGGGCAAAGTCAAAGATTAAGCTTTGCCCTTTCAAAAGAATTATTTGAGTATAATAAAGGGGTTTTCATTAATTGTTATTCATCATCTAATGACCAAGTTAATGGTACATTTGAATTAGCAGGTGAAACCCTTACATATCCTTGCATTTCTTGATGCAGTGCAGAACAAAAGTCTGTACAGTAAAAAGGCCAAACACCAACTTCTTTAGGTTCCCAAACGAAGGTTTCTGTTTTACCAGGCATTACCAACAGCTCTGTAGTATTAGCTCCAATCATGGCAATACCATGAGGCACATCAAAGTCTTGTTCAAGGTTAGTGACATGGAAGAAAACCTTGTCGCCAACTTTTACACCCTCGATATTATCAGGAGTGAAATGACTTCTAATGGCTGTCATATATACATGTACTTCATTGCCTTTGCGTACTACTTTGGTATCATTTGCAGACTTAGCCACATAAGGATGTTTATTTTCCTCAAGTTTGTAGATTTGTCTGCTTTTATCTTTAATCTTATCCGCCTTAATAGCCGCTGCATAGTGAGGTTCTCCAACCGTTGGAAAATCAAGAAGTAACTCCATTTTATCACCAGAAATATCATACAGCTGTGCCGAATGGTTTAAGTCTGGACCAACAGGTAGGTATCTATCTTTTGTTATTTTATTCATAGCAATTAGATACTTCCCGTCAGGTTTTGCAGAATTACCACCAGGAATCATTAAGTGTCCAACAGAGTAGTAAGTGGGTTTTCTGTCAAGTACTTCCCATGTTCCCAATTTCCATTTAACAACTTCAGAGGAGATAAAGAAAGTAGTATATGCATTTCCTTTATCGTCAAATTCTGTATGTAAAGGACCTAATCCAGGTTGTTCTACTACACCAGCGAGGATGTCATCAAATTTTAGTATTGGTATACCATAAGCTTCCCCATCAAATTTTTTCTTTTCAATCGCATCCAACATTTTAGTAAACGAGTGCACAGTA
>JASLGC010000214.1 GCA_030150335.1 Flavobacterium sp. | reverse complement strand
TATAAGCAAGTTCGTGTGGGTAAGGATGGAAAAGATTTTAAAATCTTTAAATTCCGATCTATGCGTCAAGGATCTGACAAGCAAGGGTTAATTACTGTTGGAGGTAGAGATCCACGCGTGACTAATTCAGGATACTACATTCGAAAATATAAATTAGACGAATTCCCTCAGTTAATTAATGTTTTTGTTGGAGATATGAGCGTGGTAGGTCCTCGTCCAGAAGTGCGTAAATATGTTGATTTATACAATGAAGAGCAGTTACGCGTTTTGAGTGTTCGACCTGGAATTACTGATATTGCTTCTATTAAATATAGAAATGAGAATGAGTTATTAGAAAAGGCCGAAGATCCAGATAGAACATATATTGAAGAAATTATGCCTGACAAGCTTAAATATAATTTAGAGTATATTGATAAGGCTTCTTTTGTATATGATTTGAAATTGATTTTTATGACTTTTAAAGAGATAATTACAAAGTAAGATAAATAAAAAGACGAACTATGTGGTTCGTTTTTTTTGTTTATAGTCAATTAGGATAGTAGTATTTGTCTGTAAATATGTGAAAAGTATAAGAAGTATTTTAAAATGCTTTTATTTGTTAAATTTTAGAGATACTAACTATTGTATATTTGAAGTGTTAAGGGAATTAGAGAGTGTGCTCATAAACGGTAATTAACGTTAAGGTTTTTGAGTTGAGAAGCTCCTGGTGACAGGAGCTTTTTTTACATGATAAGTTTTCTGTATTTAAAACTAAAAATAGAATTGATTTATAAGAGTGCTTTTTCATCAAAATGCCTTATGTAATTTATGCTTTATTGGATAAGGTAAAATGAGCAAATGAAAAAAGGCTTTCATATTAAATGAAAGCCTTTTGAAATATTAAGATTGCTATAAGCTAAATAAGGTTGTAGTTTTCTTCTATTCTTATAGATAGAGATATTCGTTTCATCGCAATAGTCTGTGGCGGTGAAGTTTATATTTTTTCTCAAGAATGCAAACGTTGATATTGAATAGGTAAAGTATTGATGTATTTACACCTATAAATATGTGAAAAGTAGAAGAAGTAATTTAAAATCCTTTGATTCGTTAAATTTTACTTTTTACAACTATTGTATATTTGACTAAGTTATTGAGTTTGATGTTGGAGTCATAGCCAACAAGTATTGTTTGCGATGCTCCTGGAGACAGGAGCATTTTTTAGTTTATAGTGTTTTAAATGCTATTTTTGGGGAATAAAGGAAGAGAGGTGTATTGTTTTATACTTCACACATATAAAAACAAAATTTCTAATTTACCCTCTCTTTCCTTTTTGCTTTGAATTAGGCTGCTGATTACAGCAAGTGCAACACTTGTTACTTCTTGCGTTTAAATACAGCAAAAGGCCCATCTTCTTTAATATATTTATTCAGGAGTTTAAAAGGAACAGTAACATTGTTCATCTTTAAGTCCATGTGCTGAATGGGTGCTTCATAGAATTGATATGATATTCCATAATTATTTAAACCGAACATTCTATCGACTATTTGTTTGTTTAATTGCTCTGGTTTCCAATGGTTTTGGATTAAATAAGTGTAGATTATATCTTTTGCTTCTGCATAAAAACATTCTTCAAATGTGATATAATCAGCAGACTGTGTATTGATTAGTTTGGTTTCATATTCCAGTAGGACTTGATCTCCTGACCAATTGACTGAAGTGCTGTTGGCTTGTATAATGTTATTAGCAATGTAAGGAACTTGTACATTGTGTATGGTGTAATACAACGAATCAGTCGGTAGGGAATTAATCAAGATATCCCATGCCTCTGCGTTAGGTTCAGAATAAACGAATCGCTCTTCTAAGGTGGTTTTTAGATTGTTTTTTTGTCGAAATTCAATTTCCTCCTGCGTAGTTTTAAAATCTTCTATAGAATGCACAACAAGCGTTTGTATTTTTTGATTAATCTTTTCTTCAAGGCTTGTGTCTGTATGTGTAATATAGGGATATAGCCATTGTGTTTTGTGTATATCCTGTATATCAAATTCACTTTCTTTTTGTGTTTCTATTTTTGCTTGTTCGATAAATTCATCTGTGTTAAATTTGCTGATGTAGGCATAATTTTCAGGATGGTTCTTTAATCTTAATACGGTACCGCTTACTTTGTTGAGATAGTGCGATCTAATAACTAAGGTTTGATTGTCGATAGGTTCAACACTTATGATATCAAAAGCATCATGTGATTTTTCGGCATTGCGTAGCCCATACGTATGGAAGTTGATGTAGTTAAAAAAGTGGTGGAGTGTTCCATATAATTGTATGGCATCTTTTTGATAATAATCTGTGTAAACAGCGGTTAGGTTGTCGTTTACATTATTTATATTGATGCTAATAAGGTGTTTGTCATCGACTAATCCTTCGTAATAGTTATTAAAATTTTGTGGGATTTCCTTGTTGTGAAAAAGGACATTACTGGGGATTGTTTCTGTGGTTTTATAAAGGGAAGTGTTGTCTTGTGCATAGCTTGTTAGTAGTGATAATAGTAAGATTGTAATTAGTGTTTGTTTGATCATTATAAGGTGGTTTTTAATGAGGGGGCAAACATAATTTTAATAAATAAAGTGGCGTCATAATATTTGGTGAATACGGCTATTTTATTAGTGTGGATGTAGTGCAATCCTTGATTTGGCGGTGCTTTTCGTGTTTTTTATATACTAAAAAAGCACGGAGTATAATAGTTATACTTCGTGCTTTTGTTTTGTTATAGGGACAATAGATATGTGCTATAGTTTATAAATCAAAAACTCTGATTTCAATATTTGCTTGATCACAATATTCTTTTGCAATGAAATTGTCTTTGTATGCGGGTTGTATGAAACGGATGTTGATATAGAAGGCTTGCATGATGTCTTCTACGTCTTGTTCTGTTTCGTAAGGGATGATTTCATCGATTAGTTCGCAGTTGTTTAATTGTACAAAACGCTCTGTTAAGCTAAGTGTAGAGGGTTTTATGTAATTGTGGTCTTTAGCTGGATTGGCTTGTAATCCAACGATTAAATGGTCACAGTGTTTTTTGGCGTCCTGTAGCATTGCCATATACTGTTCGTCTAAGCTGTAGAATGGGCTGAATGTTATTCCTACTTTCATTGTTTTGTTAATTTTGGCAAATATAATAAAATTGCTTTGCTATTTTAAAAGGGAGGGGAGTATTTGCTGTGGTTATGCTTTGGGGGTTTACGGTTTGCAGTTTACGGTTGACAGTGATTTGTATTGTGGAGTACGATGTGTTGTATGCAATGTATTACACACGGATTACAAATCCGCGCGATCGGTGTGGTGTCGTATGCATGTGCAATGCTGTGTG
>JASLGC010000148.1 GCA_030150335.1 Flavobacterium sp. | reverse complement strand
TCACTTGTCAACGTTTCTAAGAAGATAATCGTGTCAAACGGAATCATATTCGGATAGTCAATCATCTTCACGCGAACGGATGCAAAACGGAAGCCGTATAGCTCTACTACTTTGTAAATCTGAAGTACTTCAATGATATCTCCATTGGCAATAAAGTCCGTTACCGTTGAGTCTTTCAACCAAAAGTAATTGTTCTTAACTACCATCAGTAAATCCCCTGCAGAAATCTCGCTTTCCTTATCCAGAATACGCGCGCGAATCTGTTGGTTATAAGCATTCGCTCTTTTGTTAGAACGCACGATAAAAGCCGTTTCTTCAGGTCCACTGTTGGAATAAGCTGAGTGAATAGCGTCTTGTATATCATAACCATCTGTTAGGCGAACGATGTCTTTAAAGCCTTGCAATTGAAACTGAAACGCATCAAAAAAGTAAGAGTCCAGTGCCATTCTCAACTCTGTAGCATTGTACAAAATACCTGAGTTTTCTTCTTGACGCATTACCTCGTCTAATTCAATGTGCTGTATATCCATATTGTATTGGAATCCCAACTGGTCAATGTCCAGCGCTGGGCTAATGTTCATATTTACCGGTGGCAACTGTGCTGTATCTCCAATTAAGATTAACTTGCAGTTGAATCCTGAATACACGTAGTAAATCAAGTCGTCCAACAGAGAACCGTGTGGATACATACTCGTATCACCTGCTCCTCCATCTCCAATCATAGAAGCCTCATCAACAATAAAAATTGTGTTTCTATTCTTGTTTGCACGCATGGTATATTGCACTCCGCCCCCTGTTTTACTTGCTTTAGGATAGTAAATATTCTTGTGAATGGTAAAGGCAGGTCGGTTAGAATAGTTGCTAATCACCTTTGCCGCACGCCCGGTAGGCGCCAGCATCACTGAAAACTTATTGATACTCTTTAATTCGTTTACTACGGTTGACAGCAACGTCGTTTTACCCGTACCCGCGTATCCTTTAAGAACAAACAACTCATCTTGCTTATCATTCGTCACGAAATTGGCTATTTTCTGCAAGAAGATATCTTGCTTAACAGTTAGTTCAAAAGGGAATTTATTGCGGAGTAATTTATAAAACTGAGGTCCAATCATTATAAAACAGAATCAAATTTATATTATTCTTCAAAGATACTAAGCTTTTTAGGGCTTAACTATAAGATTGACATAAAATTGTTTAATTTTGCTATTCACAGTTCAATACTATTTTTAAACTTACGATGTCAGAGAATTATCATAAACTATACCTTCAAGTGTCTTTAAACAAATTTACTTTTGTGGTGAAAGACCTATTAGCGCATGAGATAACACACTTTGCATCTGAGGCAATTTCTCAGCTAAAACCGATTGAAGAACAGTTAGATAAATTCTTTACAAAGTATCCTGAGTTATTAGATAAATACGCTGAAATAACTGTATTACACGACAATACCTTGAATACTTTTGTTCCTCAAGCCTTTTTTAAAGAGAAAGCAATGGGAACTTATTTACAGTATAATACGAAGGTGTTTTCTACAGATTTCTTTGCTTTTGATGAATTGAATGACCAACAGATGAACAATGTTTATGTGCCTTATGTAAACATCAACAACTACCTTTTGGACAAGTTTGGTACTTTTACCTACCAAAACATCAATACGCAATTAACGGAAGTCATTTTGAAGAAATCAAAACAAAGCCAAGAGATACAAGCTTATGCCTTTTTGCAAAAAGACCACTTTGAAATTATCATTGTAAAAGAGGGTAAACTTATTTTGTTTAACTCCTTCCAATATCAAACGGCACAAGACTTTATCTACTTTGTTTTATTTGTATATGAACAACTATCTCTTGACCCAGAAACTATCCCGTTATTCTTAATGGGACGTGTGGACCAAGATGATATCTTTTATCAACAAGCTTATAAGTACATTAGAACAGTAACTCTAATAGAAGATAAGTTCTTTATTAGCGATGATTTATTATTACATCATCAAGTACCTAAACAACATTACATTTTATTCCATTCATGAGAATTATATCAGGAAAACTAAAAGGAAGACGTATTACTCCTCCCAGAAATTTGCCAGTTCGCCCTACAACGGATATGAGCAAGGAATCTCTATTTAATATTTTAAATAATCACTTCAATTTTGGAGAATTAAACATTCTTGATTTATTTGCAGGAACAGGTAATATTAGTTACGAGTTTGCTTCAAGAGGTGCAGCATCAGTAGTGAGTGTGGATGGCGATTTTGGATGTGTGAATTACATTAAAAAGACTGCAAAAGAGTTTGAGTTAAACATCACGCCTTTAAAATCAGACATCTTTAAGTTTTTAGATAGACATAAAGCATCTTACGATATTGTGTTTGCCGACCCTCCTTATGACTTCACACAAGAGCAGTTTGAGAAAATCGTTACTGACGTTTTTGCAAACGACTTGTTAGACGCACAAGGAATGTTAGTTGTAGAGCACTCTAAATTCACACCGATTAACCACTTACCTCATTTCTCATTTGAAAAAAGCTACGGTGGTTCTGTGTTCACTTTCTTTGAATACGAATCTGAAGAAGAGGATGAAGACGAAGACGATTTAGATTAATCTATCGTCCGTTTTAAGACATAAAAAAAAGGAATATTTGAGTTAAACTCAGATATTCCTTTTTTTGTTTATTGTATTGCTGCAACACAAATAAAAAAGAGCAAACCTATAAGCCGGATCCTGTATGTGTCCGAAGACACACCCTTATCATTTATCTCGGCTATCAATTACTCAATAGCTCTATCTGCCTACCCCTAAAGCATCGGGCGGGAACCCTCAAACGCTAAATATACATGACATTTCACCGCATAGAGTTTACCTGGTTTCACTACAGCATTACCTGTACATACTTTCTGTTGCACTTGTCCTCATGGC
>JASLGC010000137.1 GCA_030150335.1 Flavobacterium sp. | reverse complement strand
TGCTATATCGCGAACCCAAGCTGTATGCTCCCCAATTGGAATATTGTAAAAACGACTTGATGGTTGGAATGCACCTGTATCAATTCTAAACTCATATCCATTTGTTGTTCCACTTGCTAATCCAATAACGACAGAAGCTTCTCCTTGTTCATTAACGTCTAAAGAGTTTATCATACCCGTTGAATCTGCGTTTTCAACTTCTACAGACATAAAGTCTTCTACAGTCCAAACATTGCTAACATTACAAGAAATAATCTCTACTCCTTCTGCTGGCTTCTCATTTTCATTAGGTTCGTCTTCATTAGATAATACATAAGGTTGGACTTTAAAATCTACGACAGCTCTATATACACCAGCCTCTGTTACTTTATATTCAAAAGGAGCTGTATCAACAACTTTAATATTCTCAAACCTATAAGTACCATTTGTTGCATCATACTGTCTCTTCTGCCAAGTAACTTTAATAGCACGGTTCTTGTGATCTTTATTATTCACCCCTAAAATAAGGTCAGAAACTTCTCCGTTATCAGAACTCTTACATAATTGCAATCTACTTTCTGTTGGATAATATTCTACTGTTGGACTTGTACTTAATGTTGCATAAAAAGAACTTGCATTAGAAGCACCACATCCAAACCCTTCTTTCATCACCACCTTAGACCAAAGTAAATCAGATTTCCCTCCCATCTTTATAGGATATTTAGTTACTATATCCTCTGGAATTCTATTTTCATCAGCTAAAGCATCAGCTTCACTTCTGTAATAAGCTACAGTTACATTAGCTCCTTCTGGATATAATGGTGGTTGTGGTTTCATTACGAAATTCCCTAAAGAATAGTAGTCATAACCTCTTAGGTTAACAAAATAATCCTTATTGTTTGTATTATCTTGATCACTTTGACAAAATCTAAAATTTCGATCTTTAAAATCATAAGTTTTTATATCACTATATCCTAAAGAAGCATAGAAAAGTCCAGTATTAAAATTACCAGTTTCTAACTCAGTTAATCTTATCCAAATCTCTTTAGCTTCATTAATATTTACAGCTATTTCTGCTCCTATTATTCTATTTTGATTAGCTTCGGCATCAGCTTTAGTATTAAAATAACCAACAGTATATTTCCCTTTTGGTTCAAAACCTTGTGCTGCAGCATCTTCATAAGTAACATACGTACCTTTGAACTCATCTGTAATCCACTCAGTCATTTTCTTAGTTTGCCCAGTTAATACCAAACTATATGATTCAATATTACTATCACAATAAGTAATATTATCTAATACTGGCATTTTTAATTTATCTGTAACTAATAATTTTATTGTCTTTTCAGTAGTAGGGCAAGCATTAGGTACTCTTGATAACTTATTTACAATTCGTGTGTAAATAGTTGTACCATTCTCCATTTCTATTTTATCATTAGTAGCAATAGCATTTTGATTACTATTAGCATCAGCTTGGTTTATAAAGAATGATATTGAATAATAATCAATGTTTTCACCTTGTGCTAATAATTGTGCTCTTGCTTCATTCAAATCAAACTTCCCATATTTTTTATCTCCTTCAACCTTAGTTTCTAATGAATGTAGAGAAACATCATTGGAATTTAATTTAATTGACTCAACATGTAAAGTAAATCTTCTTTTTGCTTTCTCATTACCCTCTTCAGTCTCAACTTCAACAACTTGACCATCCTTAGCCTCATAGGTACTAACGTCATTAACAGAAATTTCATTACCTCTTATTCCATTTACTACTTCGTAAAGCTTAGACACTTGTCCGTAATAAAACTGATTTACCGCCTCTGTCAATACAAATATAGCTTTCCCTTGATCATTCGCACATTGAAATAAATCAGGACGCCCAGTAACTTTATCATTAAGCGTACAATTCTCTGTTTTTACATTAATCTGAAAGCTTACTATTTTATTTTTTTCAGGATTAACGACAGATTGCACTTTCAACCATTTTGTAATTGGAGCTGAAGCAGGATTAAATCCAGTGATAAACATAACATCAGAAATAGCTTCTCTATTAGCTAAAGCATCTTCTGATGTATTATAAAACTTATAAGTATATCCTTCAGGAACAATTTCATTCCCTTTTTCATCCTTTGTAGCTCCTGTTTCTTTATCTTTAATAGCTTCACCAAGGAACACTCTAAAGTTCCCAGAAGCCACATTAGATGGTAGGCACTGTTCTATATTAAACGGCTCTCCAATTGTAACCTCAGGTTCTTGCTCATCAAACTGAAGAGTCTTTGTACTACTCGTTTTTATCTTATACTCAATAGCATTTGTATTCGCTAACCCCTTTGTAGTGTACAAAAAGCTTGAAAACACAAGAAATAAAAGCCACATTCTTTTGCCCATTTTATCGGTATATTAAATTGTTATTGCTTACTAATGTTAATTAAATGTTTAAAAATCTTATCTTCGTGACGCTTAGAATTTTTCTTTGTTAATTTTGAAAAAACTAAAATAATATGTCAAAAATACAAATTCAAGATACGTCAAATCCATCTATTATAAAATTTGTTCTACCAGATTTTATAACTAAAGGTGATAACTATGAGTTCAAAAACATTGATGAGACTACAGATTCTCCTCTTGCTAAAGAACTTTTCTACCTTCCTTTTGTTAAAACGGTTTATATCTCAAATAATTTTATCGCCATTGAAAAATTTTCAATTGTTGAATGGGATGAAGTAAAAGAGACCGTTGCTGATCAGATTGAACTTTTCATCGCTAAAGGTAAGAAAATCCTAATAGATTCTAAAAAAGAAATAAAAAAGCAACCAATTACAATTTATGCTGA
>JASLGC010000066.1 GCA_030150335.1 Flavobacterium sp. | reverse complement strand
GTTCTACATGATTGGGCAGAAGAAGGTATTCGAGTTGAAAAAGCACGTTGGGGACGTTCTGTAATTCTGAAAGGTAAAACTAAGATAGAATTAGGAAAAGAAGTTGACGCAGCAGCATTAACTTTAGATGAGGTAAAAGCTTTAATTGAAGCTAAAGCACCGGTTAAGAAAACAGCGGCTAAAAAGACGACAGCAAAGAAAACAACTGCGACTAAAACGGCAGCTAAAAAGACAACAGCGACAAAAACTACAAAAAAGAAGTAGAATATGTTATATGAGTTATTAAGACCTATCGGGAATGATTTAATTAACTATATCGATGGATTGCCAAGTCAATCTTTGGGTAAGAAGATTACTTTTTTTTCAGGTGGTAATTTAGAAAATTACAGTAGATATCAAATTGCGATTATTGGTGTAATAGATAATCGTGGTTTTAATAACGATGATGATATTGTTGATATATCTAAGATTAGAAAGGCGTTTTATTCTTTGTTTCCTGGAAACTGGAGTACGAATATTATAGATTTAGGCGATGTATTGCCTGGAGATCAATTGCAAGACACTTATTTTTTAATTAAATCCCTTGTTAGGGATTTAATTAAAAATGGGGTTTTGCCAATTATCATCGGAGGTTCGCAAGATATTACGTATGCGATGTACCGAGGGTATGATCAATTAGAGCAGATGGTAAATCTTGTTTCTATTGATGCTAAGTTAGATTTAGCAAAAGAAGGAAGCTATCCGGCAGAAAGTTTTCTGTCTCGCATTATAATGGAAGAACCTGTTAATTTATTTAATTTTTCTAACATTGGATATCAAACATATTTCAATGCACAAGAAGAAATAGATTTAATAGAGAGTCTTTATTTCGAAGCTTATAGAATTGGAGAAATTGCAAACAATATAAAACTTGCAGAACCAGTGTTAAGAGATGCAGATATTGTAAGTATTGACATGGGAGTAGTGAAATCGGGGGATTCGGGGAATTTTGAGTTCTTTAATCCGAATGGATTTGACGGAAAAGAGATTTGCTCTTTGGCTCGTTACTCAGGTTTAAGTGATAGAGTTTCTTCTTTTGGTGTATTTAATTATAATAATAATAAGAATGAAACGTTATTAATAGCACAAATACTATGGTATTTTGTTGAAGGTGTTAATTTTAGATCAAAAGAATATCCATTTGTAAGCAAGGATAGCTATTTAAAATACATAGTTCCTGTAGATGGATATGAAGATTTGATTTTTTATAAAAGCGATGTTTCAGAACGTTGGTGGGTGGAAGCTCCAGTTTACGTGAATCACACTGAGCGCAAGGTGTTGCTGCCTTGTAGTTACGAGGATTATGAACTTGCTATAAACCAAAATGTGCCCGAAAGATGGTGGCGCACATTGAAAAAAAGTTTGCTATAATTAAAATTTTAACTTTTTTAATCAATTTAGTTAAATTAATTTTTAGCTTTGTTTTGTGAAAAAAAATAAGAAAATACTCACTAGTTTTTTAAGAGTAATATATAAAAACCTAAAATTATATGAAGAAGACCATTACATTAGGAGCAGTTTTAACCCTGTTAGCCAGTTGTGGAACTGGTGATCGTGGTGAATTGTTAAGCGGAGATCAAGGTAAAAGATGGGATGTTCAAAAACCACATGGTATGTCAAGAATACCTGGAGGAACATTTACTATGGGACAGGCAAATGAAGATATCTTGGGTGTTCAGGATGCTCCTATAAAAACAGTTACAGTTGGTTCATTCTATATGGATGAAACAGAGGTATCTAATAATCAATATAGAAAATTCGTTAACTGGGTAAAAGATTCCATTATTCGTACAAAATTAGCTATTGCTGCTGATGAAATGGGAATGACTAAAGAATCTGGTGGTATTGGTGCTTATGCATTCGTTGATGCAGAAGAAAACTTAGAGAAAATGACAGCTTATCAAAGATATATGTATGAAAACTATTATAGTTTACAGATGTCTGATGATATTTATGCTGGTCGTCAATTAAATAAGAAAGTTAGTTTAATTGAGAATGTAAATAAATACCCAGATGAGTACTATGTTGAGGTAATGGATTCATTATATATTCCAGCAAGGGATACATATAATGGATTAACTACGTTTGATGTGTCTAAATTAAAATTCAAATATACTTATATTGATGTTGATGCTGCAATTAGCGATCGTACTGCTGATGGTAGAGGAAAAAGACAAAGACATCTTAAAACTGAAAACTTATTAATTTATCCTGATACTACACGTTGGATTAAAGAATTTAAGTATTCTTATAATGAGCCAATGCACAATGATTATTTCTGGCATGAGGCTTTCGGTGAATATCCAGTAGTGGGTGTGAACTGGCACCAAGCTAAAGCATTTGCTGCTTGGAGAACAATGTATAGAAATAATTTCTTTAAAGATTCAAATCAATCTCTTGACAACCAAGAGTACCGTTTACCAATGGAAAGTGAGTGGGAATATGCTGCAAGAGGTGGTTTAGAAGGAGCTATGTATCCTTGGGGAGGACCTTATACAGTTGATGAAAAAGGTTGTTTCATGGCAAACTTTAAGCCTACAAGAAATGATTACGCAGCTGATGGGGCTTTATACACTGCAGAAGTTCGTTCTTATGTACCTAATGGATATAACTTGTACAACATGGCAGGTAACGTATCTGAGTGGACAAGCTCAACTTATGACGTATCAAGCTATGATTTTATGTCTACGTTAAAACCAAGAAATAGAAGAAGTGATAGTCCTTTAAAAGTAGTTAGAGGTGGTTCATGGAGAGATCCTGCTTATTTCTTACAAGTTGCTAAACGCGATAAAGAATATGCGGATTCAGCAAGAAGTTATGTTGGATTTAGAACTGTGAAAGCTGTTTCTGGTTCTTTGTCAAGAGTGAACGCTAGTAAAATGGCTCGTTAAGAAAATTAAAGGAAAATAAAAAAGAAAAAAAAATTAGCTATGGCAATACCTAAAAAAGTGATGAACTTCTGTTATGGAATGGGAGCTTCAGTTGTAATCGTTGGGGCATTATTTAAGATTACTCACATGGAATTTGGACCATTGAATGGTAACAATATGTTAACTGTAGGTTTATTAGTAGAGGCATTTATTTTTGCTATCTCTGCTTTTGAACCAGTTGATGACGATTTAGATTGGGCAAAAGTTTTCCCAGAGCTAAACGATGGTGAATCAAAAGAAATTAGAAAGTTTAAAAACGAACAAACGGCTACTCAAAGTCAAGAAAGTGCTGAAGGAATGTTGTCTAAAAAATTAGATAATTTATTGAAAGAAGCTAAAATTGACGGAGAGTTAATGCAAAGTTTAGGAGCAAGTATCCGTAATTTTGAATCAGCTTCAAGAGAAATTGGACCAGCTGTTGATTCTGTTGCTTCAACTAAGAAGTATGCAGATGAAATGAATTTAGCTGCAAAACAATTAGAATCTTTAAACGCTATGTATAAAGTTCAATTGGATAGTGCATCTAAAAACGCAGAAATTAATCAAGCAGTTGCTGAGAATAACGTGAAGTTAAAAGAGCAAATGCAAGCTTTAACGAATAACTTAACATCTCTAAATACTGTTTATGGTGGAATGCTTTCTGCTATGGGTGGAAATAGAAATGCTAATTAGTTTATAATTCGTAAAATATTATAAGGTAATGGCAAAACAAAAATTAACTCCAAGGCAGAAGATGATTAACTTGATGTATCTGGTGTTCATCGCTATGATGGCTCTTCAGATGTCAAAAGAAGTCCTTTCTGCTTTCGGTATGGTGAATGAAAAGTTTGAGTCTGCAAATACTGCAGCTATCGCGAGTAACGAAGAACTTTTAAATGGATTAGGAACTAAAGCAGAAGATGATCCTACTCGTTTCAAAGGTCCATTTGAAATAGCTAAGAAAGTTTCTGGAATTACGCAAGAATTCTATGCGTATGTGAATACTTTAAAAGCTGGTATAACGGAAAGTTACGAAAGTGAGAGAACAGCAGATGGTAAATTACCAGCTGAGAGAATGGATAAAGGAGATTTAATTGATGCTGCTTGGTTTGCTGGGGATAAATACTCAGAAGAAGGACAAGCATTTATTAATGCAATTGAAAAATATAAAACAGATATTAAAGGTGTTTTATCTGATACTAAGTTTCAACCTATCATTATTGATTTAGATAATAGATTTGATATTAGTGATGTTAAGGATGGTCAAGGTATTACTAAACCGTATTTGAATTATAATTTCCAAGGGTTTCCTTCTATTGCAACATTGACTAAATTGTCAACTATGCAAAATGATGCTAAAGTTATTGAGCATGAAATTTACAATAGCTTATTAGGTAATACACTTACACAAGCTGCATCTATGCGTAACTACCAAGCATTTATCGTTTCTGAAAAGTCAACATATTTTGCTGGTGAATCGTTTAAAGGTAAAGTAGTTTTAGGTAGATATGATAAATCAACAGTGCCTACGAAAGTTACTGTTAACGGACAAACTATTGATTTGAGCAAATCATTAAGTGAAGGACAAGTTAACTTAAACTTTAATACAGGAAATGTAGGAGAGCATGATATCAAAGGTATGTTTACTTTTATGGAAGAAGGTAGTCCTGTAGATATTCCAATTAAAGGGAATTATGTAGTAGTACCAAAACCAAATTCTGCTAATATTTCAGCTGATAAAATGAACGTAGTTTACCGTGGTGTTGCAAACCCATTGACTATTTCTTTTGCTGGAATTAGTGATGATAAAGTGGTTGCTTCTGCTCCTGGTTTATCTAAA
>JASLGC010000012.1 GCA_030150335.1 Flavobacterium sp. | reverse complement strand
AATTAAAAAGCCCTCTTTACTGAATTAAGTAGTAAAGAGGGCTTTTAGCTTTATAAGTAGATATTATTTATTCAATTCTTTTTCAATAATAGTATCCAAATTGTATTCTAAGTGATTAATATCAAGGACAACACCATTTTTGTCTAATACAAAAACAGTAGGAATGGTACGCACCCCAAACTGTGTCGCTAAGTTAATTTGATCAACAATGTGCGACCAAGTTAACGCTTCCGATTTGATTGTATCTTTCCACTCATCAGTGTCTTCTGTAAGAGCAATACTAAATACATTCAGTCCTTTATCGTGGTATTTCGTATTTAATTCTTTTACTCTTGGCAATGATTCATGACATGAAGGACACCAGGGAGCCCAAAAATGAAGGATTGTTACCTTTCCAAGGTTATCTTGTAATGAGATTTTTTGATTATTCTCATTCATACCCTCAACTTTTGGCACCACGCTTCCAATTTCTATTTTCGTTTCCTTTTGATTATCAAGAATGCGTTTGATTGCCAATCCAAGGTTACTACTTTTTATATCCTCGCTAAAATTGTTATAGTAGTACCCAGCTTCTGAAGGCTCTATGTTTTCATTTTCAAGTCTTTGATGAATAACAATTGCACTCGTATATGAATTGGGATTATCAGAAACTTGATCTGTAATTACATTATTCAACTTCTCGATATAGCCTTTAAACTCTTGAGATAATTTGCTCAAAGTAAGTGAGTCATTATCTTTAATTGCGTTAGTTAAAATCTCTTGATTCTGTTCTTTGTAATTATTAGCTTCACTCTGATATTGCTTAACTTTAGAGTAGAACGCATTCAATTCATTATTGTTTTTAGTTCCAGTAATGCTTGTCTTGTTTAGATCATTTGAATCAAACTTTACATTAATATGACCTTCTTCTAAGAAAATGATATCATTTGCTTGAGGAGACATCGTAAGCATAGCATAAATAGGTTGCTTAGCAGTTCCTTTGAATTCAAAATTCTCTTTGTGAATGGGTGTAGAGTCAACAGATACAAATTGATGAGTATTAGGATCCAATACCTTCAAGTAAACCATTTCTCCTTCTTTTACATTCTTGGCATCTCCTTTTATTTTAAAAGTTTTATCCTTTGGTGTAAAACTCATGAAGAGCATCGCAGCTAATAAAACGGGTGTGTATTTCATTGTATGAAATTAATATTTAACATTATGTGACAATAAATATAGTAAAAACACTTAAAAATGAAAGAATAAAAAAAGGACAAATAGTGTATAATAACTATTTGTCCTCTTTATAACACTTAATTCAAAGTTAATTACTTTAATAATTCTTGAATTTTAGCTTCTAACTTTTTACCTCTAAGATTTTTTGCAACTACCACTCCGTTTTCATCTAAGATAAAAGTAGCAGGAATAGCTTTAATTTCATATTCTTGAGCAACTGGATCTTGCCAAAACATCAAATTAGAAACATGGTTCCAAGTTAATTTATCTTTAGCGATAGCTTCAATCCATTTGTCTTTATCTTTATCTAAAGAAACACCGATAATGTTAAGACCTTTATCGTGGTATTGATTGTAAATAGCCACAACTTTAGGGTTTTCAGCTCTACAAGGACCACACCAAGAAGCCCAGAAGTCGATAATAGTAACTTTACCAAGACTCTCTTTTAATGAAAGCTCTTTTCCTTCAGGAGTTTTAGCAGAGAAATCAGGAGCTTTATCTCCAATTTTAATCTTTGCATCTTGCATTTGATCTAAAGTAACTTTAAACGCTTTACCAACCGTAGTTTCTTGTAATGTCTTGTCTAATTTGTTGTATTTTTCAACTAACTCTTCTTTTTGGTAAGCCCCAGAAGTAGCATTCTGAGCTAATATTACCAATGTAGTATAAGAATTAGGGTTTTCATCCATATAACCATCTGTGTAATCGTCAAGTTTTTCTGCTAATTGCATAAAACCATTGATGATACCTTCAGCTGTTTCTCTATCATTTTTTTCTTTAGCTTCCATGAAAGCATTTTGGTTATCAGCCTGGTACTGAATAACGCTGCGATTCAATTCCTCAGCTTTTTTAGAAAACGCAAGGAACTCATCATTGTTTTTTGTACCACTTGCACCACTTTTTGTGATATCCTCAGCGTTAAAAGTAAAAGCGATATCTCCTTTTTCAAGAATAAAAGGATATCTACCTTCTTGGTTAGCAAAAGAAATAAAAGATTGTTCTATGTCCTCCGCTTTTCCTTTAAAAGCAAATGATTTTCCTTTTACTTCAGTTGAATCCACCTTAATCGGCATACCCGTAGTAATGTCAATTTTTTCAATATATACTTTAGTTCCGTCTTCAATTCCGCTTACGTCTCCTTTTAGAGTGTATGAATTAGAATCTCCACAAGAAGCTAACAAAGCAGCAGCTCCAAGTATAGTAAACACTTTTCTCATGTAATGTAGTTTATTTTTTTTCGTTTATATCTTTATTTTAAAAGCACTAAACACTTTATAACAAATATAGTTAAAAAAGTGTAGTAAGTTACTTTTTCGTATTTTGTGTATTTCTGTGAAGCAAATGACATTATAGTGTAACGAAGTAGTAAAGTAAAAGCACCCAACCAATCACAAGACAAAGTCCTCCGATAGGAGTAATAGGGCCTAATATTTTAATCTTCTTTCCAAATGTTCCGCTCAATGTAAGTCCATAAATACTGAAAGAGAAAAGCAGTACACCAATACTGATGATGTTACTCGCGTGTCTGATAATTTCAGCACTTGGCATAAGGCCAAGAATAAGTAAAACAATAGCGTGATACATTTGATATTTTACGCCAACTTCAAAGCTTTCAAGTTGGTCTTTTTTCATGTGTTTTTTAAGAGCATGAGCTCCAAAAGCTCCAAAAATAATGGCAAGCGCACCATAAATAGAGCCAATAACAAGTGGGGTTGTATTTGTAATTAGCATTTTTAATATATTAATTTAAAGTTAGTTGTCCTAAAATCTCCTCAGACATAAACGGTCCGCCAGGATATCTTGCCGTATAATCTAAATTTAACCAGATTTGTCCACGTTCATCAATGTGATAATGAATTTCTTTCCCTTTACTTTCCTCTTTGAACAGCTCTTGTTTAATCAAATAAATTACTTGCTCTAAGTCTCCCTTATTAGGAATCAACATTTCAGGATACATATGTTCTTTCGTGTGAATCAATCGAGGAGTACCTCCAATAGCACGTATCAAAGCAGCCATCAAGATAGAGTAGTCATCACAATCCCCAGAAAAGTGCTCAAGTGATTCAGAAGCTGTCGCAATATATTCTCTACCCTTAGGATCATTTACGTAGTTCCATCTTGACCTAACCTCTTTAAATATAGCCAATGATTGAATGATTTGTCTATATTGATAAGCATTAGGAACATTAGTAAAGTGCTTTCTCGTAGTTGCCAAAGCGAAGTTTCTAACCACAGGCTTATCATATTCTACCGCACTGATTACCTTGCTTTTATTTGGGAAAGGCAACAGTTTAGAGATTATAATATCTTGCGGAGAAGGGTTTTCTGCCATAGAGTAAATCATCGCTCTATAATCTTCATAAATAGAGTTATAACCATATCCACCAAGTAATGAGCCATAGATTAAAGTTACTAAGTAAACAAAAATCAAAATGAACAATACTGTTTTCATTTTCTGCAATATAAACTGAAGCAAAGCAACAATTGCAATAAACAAAACAACTCGGTCAATGTGATATGCCCAATCAGGGTCCACCAAGTTTTGATGGGCTATAATAAAGATTGGAATAGTAATCAAGACATTCAGAATAAGTATAACGATATTATCCCAAGGCTTAGGCAACCTTAGGTACATATACCATTTCTTTTTCGGTGAATTATTCAACTCTTGATTGTTAGTCATCTTTTGTGTGCTCTATTATAGAACGACTTTTTTGTAATCTGTAGTATGTGAAATAAGGTTTAATTCTTGCAATTGACTTTGTACTTTTTCAAAGTTTTTTTCAGATAATTGTCTTTGTGACCATTTAGTCATTAGCAACCATTGTTTTATGTCTTCAATTTGTTGATTGTACTTAGTAGCTAAAGTTCTGTCAATACTGGGAATATGCTTAAATTCACTTGTAGTCATATTGATGCATTCCAGTAAATTGTCGATTAATCGCTTGTTTTTCGCAACGAATGCGTTAGTAGCAACTACCACAAACGAAGGCCATGGAGTAGGGCAATCGCCTAATCGTCTAAAAACCTTTTGGTCTACCAATGGTTTTGTCATAAAATGCTCCCACATGAAGTAGTCGGCCTCACCATTTGTAAGGGCAGTAACCGCATTGTCTATATTGTTTACCACAACAAATTCAAGGCTTTCAATATCCCAATTCATCTTTTTAGCGTGTACAATAGCCATAAGATGCGAACCAGAGCCAAAACGGCTAATCGCTATTTTTTTACCTTCAAGATCTTCGACTTTAGTATAAGGAGATTTGTCCGCAACGTGTATTCCCCAAAGTAAAGGAGAAGATACATATTCCTGGATAATAGTGGATTGATTACCATCGCTGATATCTTTGATTATGCCCTCTGTAAGAATAACTGCAAGGTCAGTTTCTTCACTGCGCAACATTTGGCACATTTTGCCAGTTCCTTCAGGGATATCTTGCCAATGTAAATCAATTCCTAATTCATTAAATTCTCCGTTTTCAATACACAAATGCCAAGGAAGATTAAAATGTTCTGGCACTCCTATTATATTTACTTTTTTCATTTTTACTTATACATTTTACTGCTAAGATAATAAAATGGCAAGTGTTTTAAGAATAAAAATGGGGAGAAATAAAAAAATCTCTACCATAGAAAACAGTAGAGATTTTTGTTGCTTTATTCTGGTTTCATAGAACCTTTGTCCTTGAAACGGATATGGAATTTGAAAGCTTCTTCCAAAATATGAGGAGTATGTCCTTGATTTTGTTTTGCTCTCTCAAAGTAGTCTCTAAGCTCAGCTTTGTAATCAGGGTGAGCACAGTTTTCTATAATAACCTCGGCGCGTTCTCTTGGCGATAAACCTCTTAAATCCGCTAACCCTTGGTCTGTTACTAAGATATCAACATCATGCTCAGTGTGGTCTGTATGAGAAACCATTGGCAATACGTGAGATATCACATTATTTTCTTTCGATGCAGCCTGTGTAACGAAGATACTTAAATACGCATTTCTTGCGAAGTCTCCAGAACCACCAATACCGTTCATCATTTTACTACCACCAATGTGAGTAGAGTTTACGTTACCATAAATATCAAACTCAATTGCCGTGTTAATAGCAATAATACCCAATCTACGGATAACTTCAGGGGCATTACTAATATTTTGCGGTCTTAAAATTAGTTTGTCTTTATATTGGTCAAAGTTATTGATTATTCTTTCGTAGCATTCTTCTGTTACAGTAATAGAAGAACCAGAAGCGAACACCATTTTACCAGAGTCAATTAAGTCAAAAGTACTGTCTTGCAATACTTCAGAGTACATAGTTAGGTCTTTAAATGGGCCGTTAATAAATCCTGTTAATACAGCATTAGCTACCTTTCCAATACCAGCTTGTAGAGGTAACAAAGAATGAGTCAACTTACCTTTTTTCACTTCTTCTTCAAAGAATTTAAGTAAGTGACCTGAAATAGCAGAAGTTTTAACATCTGGTTCAGGCAATAAAGCAGGAGTATCTTCAATACTTGAAAATACAATACCTACAACATTATCAGGATTAAGGCGAATGAATGTTTCACCAATTCTATCCTCACAATTGTGAATAGGGATAATCTCTCTACGCGGTTGTTTAATAGGCACACAGTTATCGTGAATTCCTTCAATACTCAAAGGAATAGCCGAGTTTACCTCAATAATTATCTTTTTCGCTACACTAGCAAAATAAGCCGAGTTTCCAATAGAAGTAGTAGGAATAATAAAACCATCTTCATTAATATAAGTAGCTTCAATAATAGCGATATCTACTTGTGGAATATGTTTTTCTTGTAACTGTTCTATTGTTTCACTCAAATGCTGATCGATGTATTTAACCTGTCCACTATTAATAGACTTTCTTAAAACAGCATCAGCTTGAAAAGGCATTCTACGAATTAAAGCATTGTTAGTTGCTAAATCAGCATCAGTTGTTTGTCCTAATGATGCTCCTGTAATCAAAGTAATTGCAACATTTTCTTCAGCTGCACGTTGAGCAAATGCTGGTAATACAGATTTACTATCACCGGCTTTAGTAAAGCCACTAGCTCCAACTACAGCTTGATCATGAATCAGGAGAGCTGCTTCTTCTGCAGAAATTATTCGTTCTCTATAAGGAGCGAATTTTATCCTCTCTATTCTCGAGTCTTCTTTCGTCATTTCAAATAAAAATTTTAAGCACCTTAAATTTAAGGATATTTATTTCAATCTATCAAATAAAAAATAGTCTTGCATAATTTATGTGTTTATTGATAGTATTTACCATATTCAATTCTATTTATGCTGTTAAATTTAAGATATAAAAACTAAAGTCTCACGTTTTATATTTTTCACTGAATTTAATTCAAACCTTTAGTAAGGAGGTATTGCAGTATTCGTAAATAAAATAGATAATTCAGGTTCTGTTTTCGATTATTTCTTGTTTTTAGTCAAAAAGTGACGTATTTGAACCTATAAATAAGGGTGTGATTTGAAGTAAATTTAAAAAGTAAGAAAACAGAATAAAGTTGCCATTCTGAGCACGAAATTCGCGATGAATGTAAGTAGTATAAATCGCTTGCTGTAAATAATGGATATCTAAGAATAAAATAATAGTTGGCTTTGCCGATAGTGCCATTTAAATTTAGAAGTATTCCAAAGGAAATACAGAAAGGAGGTAGGGTAGATACTTACTTATTATTAGAAGTAAAAGCTGTATTATAAGTTTGATAAAGGTCTGCATTGTGAAATGCACTATCAAATTCTTGTAAAGCTAAAAACAAATTGTAGAATGCTTTGTATATGATGGTATTAAGAAAAAATAAGTAGAACGTAAACCGACAGTTCTTGGACAATGGTTGGACAATGGTCCGACAAAATCGCGCTCAGGCCAGTATTCTCCAAGGATTGTCCCACTATTGTCGGAGAATTGGTAATGCGTAAACGATTGATTGTTGAAAGTGATTTTAATCTAAACCCTTGTAAACAAAGGGCTGAAAGCAGGTTTAGTGAAAAAAAAAGCAATGCAAAAAAGAAGCTGATAAGTAGTTTTTTGAGTAAAAATAGGTCTGAAAAGAATAAAAATGAACTATTTTTTGGAATTTTCATCTCTTTTTTGAGTAAAAAGAGATGAAAATTGATTATTTAAGAAAGATGTTTAGAGGAGTCTGAGATAGGTGTTTTTTCATTTTAGTTTAACTCAACTTTAAAACCTAATCACTGACTACCTCTTAATACAAACAATCAACACAACTATAAGTAACTACTCAGAATTGAGACTTGACTTTAGCAATTAAATTATCAATTTATAGTTAGACGTAATTATGCTAAAATATAGGTCTATAATATTAGTTAAGATAGCTGCCTCAATAATAATTTAAAGTTTCAAATGCTTCATCATAAAAGAAATCGCAATACATTAAAGAAGCTAATTGTTTCAAATGAACAATGGGTCTATTTATAATATTAAAATATAAGAGAAGTAATTCTTAGTTCTGTATAGTCTTTTCTATCATGTGGATTATTTGTAATCTTAATTGGATTTGGACCCTTATCACTTGAACTAACATAATTACTTCTGGCACTTGCTTTATATGTTATTTTTACTGTGTCATCTGTCGCATCTATAAATTCACTATAAAAAATTGGAACTACAATATATTCAGCTCCGTAAGGTTCTCTGTGAGATATTTGAGAAGTGTTAGAGATTAGTATCTCATTATCTTTTTTTATACTAATAGATATTCCTGCTAATTCTGGTGTGTCATGCACTCTAATAATACAAACTTGAGATATAATTGTTATAAGTGCTTTTTTACCTTTTGGAATTTCCACATCAAGTTCGAGCCCTGGAATATCTAACCATGGCATTTCAAATCCTGCTGGCAATGGTAAATCTTTTGTCTGTCTAGCGAAATAGACTTTGGGAGTTAAAACAGCATCTATACTTTGCCATGTAGGACTCAAATGTTCTCCTTTAGAAACAAGAACATCACCAGGTTGCCCAGGATTACCTTTATTTGTTTGTGATGCTTCTACATTAATAGATGAATTTAAACTAACATCACCACCAACATGTAATTCTGATAATGGAGTAGGTACATTAATTCCTATATTTTGTCCAAGAAGCAAATTAGTTGCTAGTAAAGCGGAAATAAATAATAATTTTCTCATAGTACATTAATTTTGAATTGGTGTCTTAATTTTTAACAAAAATATCATTTTTTTTCATAAAAAGAAATGATATTGAGTAATTATTTAAAAATATAGACTTTAAAGCTAATGCAAAATGATTGTGATATAAGGAATTATTTAATTTAGTAACATTTTTGGCGTATAAATCAAATCAAAAAAAAGCTACGTTATATAACGTAGCTTTTTTTGTATAAAATAGGAAGCTCTGTGATTATTGAGCTAATTTATCTAATGTGTAGATGATTAATTTATCAACAGCTGCATAAGGATCTTCTGAGAA
>JASLGC010000220.1 GCA_030150335.1 Flavobacterium sp. | reverse complement strand
TGGATACATACGGACAGTCACTTCCTGCGTACCACTTTTTAAAATATAGCGATTAAGCATCAACGCACTTCCCAATTTTTCTAGTTCATGATTAACATGCGCTTGCATTCCATTAACTAAAACTTCAAAAGTACAATTCGCTTGATATAAGCGCAGATAATAAGCTGGCTGTACCTCGTACTGCTGCATCTCTGACCATATTTTCTCTGTGTATTTTTCTACTAAGGCTATTTGCATTTCTTCTGTATTTTTATCTTCTTTATTTTGTCCACAAGCAACTGTGAAAAACAAGATAAAACAAATTAAATTTAACTTTTTCATATATTTATTTTAAGGAATATACTCCAAATGGATCTCTTTTCCTTCATACTCTTTTGGCATGTAGAAATAAGCATTTAATGAATTTCCAATATCATTACTATTAATTAAAATAATATTTGAAGAACCTCTATCATCAATAAACTCAAGAGTTCTTGACTTTATTAGATCATTAGTTACTCTCTGAGTAATAAGTTTATTTTGAAAGGAAATACTTATTACTAAATTTCTATCTTCAATTTTATAAGAGATTTTATCTTCATAAATATCATCAAAAATTGTTCTTAATTGACTTTCCAAATCTTTTTTCTCAGTATACTTGGTTTCTGCATCCCTAATTAATCTTTTCTCCATTAATAACATTATTCCTTCTCCATCTTTATTCAAATACATTTCTCTGAATTGATTATTAACTTCCAGAAACTTTTCTTTCAATTCCCTTTGATCGACTGTAGATAAATCAACTCCATTAGACCACCCATCAAATGCATATGGTACTTCTGCTTCGAAAGTGAAAGAGTATTCATAATAAGGTAATCCCTTTCCGATAAATTCACCTTTCTCATCTTTAGGACTATTTGTTAGCATTACCACTTTCTCATCTTTACTTGGTGAACTATACGTCTTTAGATCCTTTATATTAGTTACCTTAACCTCTACATTAGATTCTGGTAAAAGTGTTAAGATATCTCCATAAGACTCATCTTCATACTCATCTTGTAGTAAAGTTCCTAGTGGATACATACGGACAGTTACTTCTTGCTTACCACTTTTCAAGATAAAATTATTTAATATAAGTGCACTTCCTAGTTTGTCAAGTTTATGATTTCTAAAAATCTCTAATCCATTGACTGAAACTTGAAAAGTACAATTTGCTTGATACAAGCGTAGATAATAAGCTGGCTGTACCTCGTACTGCTGTATTTCTGACCATATTTTCTCTGTGTATTTTTCTATTAAGGCTGTTTGCATTTCATCTGTATTTTTATCTTTTTTATTTTGTCCACATGATCCAAGTGCTGTTAGCAAAAACAGCATCATATAAATATTTTTCATTTGTACATCCTTTTATATTATCTTTTTAAACTCATCTGGTAAAACACTTTGCTTAGGCATAACCTGAGTATAAGGAGGAAATATCTCAAATGGGGTTTTATCAGATTTGAATTCCTCTTCCTTTTGTGATCTACTTTTCTTTTCAGAATAATTATCATTCCATACATCAAAATATCCGTAAGCACCAGTAAAAATAATTGTGTCTTGATAGACCAATTGCTTTACATGATGTAATGTTGCTAATGGAGTACCAGGTATAAGTATGGTTTGACTATCTTCCCCCAAGGCCTCATAGGAGTACACACGCTCGAAAATCATTCCCATTTCTATCTCTCCTCTCATCTCTATACTCTCTTTCTTCTTAGAAGAATAAATATTAACCAACCCCATCATAATTCTATTTTTGACACTAGCATCAAATTCAAACCTTATACTCAGCGTTCCTTTTGGACCATAAGTTATTTTATTGTGACTAAAATCTAAAAATTCTTTATCAATAGGTTCTATCTCTTCTTTGTCAATATCAACTTTTATTTCAGCAAAAAAATCATACAAAATATTTGCATTCATAGTTATTTTTGCTTCTACCCCCAGCAGTTTTGATATCCTCTCATCTATATTTTTTACAATTTCACCTTCCAAAGTGACTAAACTATTGCTAAAATCACTAGACTCTATATATTCTAAATTAGCCTTTACTTTTTTACTTAATCTACCCGTTTTCTTTAATTTACCAAGTAATTTATCCACTCCAAACAAACGAAGGGCTGAAAAAGAAATTCCTATTCCTGTTAAATCTTTTACTATAGCCCCTGGAGAAATCTCATCTTTTATTTTTATTCCAATCAAAGGCTCCGCAACTATTCTAAATCTAAGAATATTACTTACTTGTTCTTTTGTTACCTGCTGATTCCCTCCTCCTATTTGAAATCCAATTTGAGGATAAATAACTTCTATTCCAACCTCTTCCAGAACTGACTCTATATCACCTTTTTTATCTAATACCTTTCTTACCTTAGCTAATTTAACTCCTTGTTTAAACACTTGTTTGGATAAAGCACCTCTAGAAAGTATTAATATAATGACCTCTATTGCTATTTGTTGCAATGCAAGAACTAGAATATAAAATACTCTGATGTAGTCAAACTCTTTTGTATAGTCAATAATAAAATTAGGCTTATCTCTTGCATCATAATTTAGGAAAGCATGCATACCTAATCTAAAACCCTCAATTTTATCAGTTAAATAGGATACTATAAACTCAACTATCATTTCGTGAATACCTTTGCCTAAATCTTTCAAAAATCTCAAGTAAAAAGCATTATCAAGGTTTACTATATCCCATTTCTGTAAAACAAAACTACCATAATCTTCTATCAGTGATTTAACTTTTTCAATCCCAACACTTTCTAAATCTAATTCATTATAATTTCTGTAATAAAGTTTACTTTGATCAAATCTATCTGAAAGATGATTTTCATCTGGTGAAAAGAAAAACACATGAATAGCCCAATTTATATCAGGTACTACCGCAAATTCAAAATTCTTATCATAGCGGCATGTTTTTACTCTGAATGAATACTCATCCCATTTTTTAGATATAACAAAAGGATTATATTTAAAGAAAAAATACGCTAACTCACTCAAACTAAGCGCTGTAAAATCTTTAATAATCTGTTCTCCATTATAGTAATTATACGTGGGATAAACCTCTATTGTATCATTCCCAGACTTTTCATATTTGATTTGCTCCTCATCAAGCCAGTAAGTATTAAAAATTTCTTCTGAGTGAGGTGCTTCCGTGCTTTGACCTCCTCCTAACTGATATTCAGGATTATTTCTACAGTGAGCTGTTTCCAAGCCTTCGACTTGATACTTAATCGATAAACCCTCTCCTGAATCTAAGACTTTAAATACTTTTTTCACCTCTTTAATCCCCTTGAGAAGATTCTCTTCATCAAACAATACGAATTCTTGATCCGAGTTATTGTAAAAAGCCTTTATCTTTGAGTAACTACATTTTTCATATCGTTGGCTAAAAAACTCATCTTCTAAAATATATACTGGAGACAAACTACCAGTAGAGCCACTCAGGTCACTAAAAAAATCATCGGTCTTTGTTCTTGATACCAAAACACTTTTCAAAACTTCAAGTAAATGATAGCTCTTATGAATTAAAGTTTCTTGATCAAAACTATGATGATAAATACTATAATAATATTTATCACTTCCACCAAATATGCCAAATGTAGACTCAACTTCTATAGGAATCGTTATATCTGGATATTCAACTTTGTGGATAATTTCACTTATTACTTTACTCTTATCTTTCTCATTATAAATACGAATAGTAATTTGCTGACCATACATCCCGTAGAGTCCTACAATATTTATTAAAACTACTTCATTCTTGTAAACGTATTTTTTTGAGCTCAGCCCATGATCTGTCCAATTCGCAATTCCCTTTACGATTACTTCCGAAAACAAACTAAACTTAAGTGTATCTAAAGGTGATATTGCATTGATACTCTTATATACTTCTATCAAATACTGTTGAGGCTTTGAATTTGCTTCAAGTTCTTTACGCTCTGTTTCCTCTCCTCGTGGATTATGTAAAATCACCTTATTACTAATAGGACCTGCTTGAGATCTAAAAAACTTTAATTCCGCATTTTTACCTCCCGTATAATCATCAACATCAACATATACTGACCTATTTAAATCTTTTAACTTCCATACTAAATTGTCATTTTCAATATCCGAAAACGTAGGGTCGTTATAACACAAATTGAAAACTGCAGTATCATCTGAATCATAATTGCGAAAGATAACTCTCATGCGATTGGAACCTGGTACCGAATGCAGCGTTTTGATATGCTTTTTTAAACCACTTACAATTAATCCTTTCTCTTCCATGATATTACTTTTTTATAATTAAGATAGGGGCATTTATATCCTTTTGTTCATCCAGTGGCATTTCTACAAATGGATTAATTGTAGATACAATAGCTTGGTCTGCATTGTCAATATTTACTTGACTAGGTTTACTTACTTGTCCATGATTAATAATAACAATGCAGTCTTTCCCACCAATAAGACACGTAGCTTTTGAACAATCTAAAAGTGGATTCCCTCCATTTTGTTCCAAGCTAATCTCTTCATAGTATTCACTCCATTCTGTTATAGTCACTTTACAAGGTTTGTTATTCATCTTTGAACAACTACCAAAGAAGTTTTTCTCAAATGGAGTTCCTACCTCTTTCTCTGTTGCAATCAACTTCTCCGAAGCAGTTTCTTCATTGATAAAATGCTTTGTTTGTGTTTTTACTTTTAACGTATCTGGAGTTGTGCCAAAATTACATTGACACATCGCTCCTTGGCATACTAAATATTTCATAAGTAATTCTTTAATATTCAATCTCAATCTTGAAGATAAGAACTAAACTTAATCTGTTCTTGACTTCCAGATATGAGACTATTTACTTCTGCTTCAATAGAAAAAAGAGTTTTGTCTTCTATATTTAACTTTAAATAAAATACAAATTCACTATCACTAATCTTATAATACTCATAATAAGACTGCTGAAGTAAAACTCCCTTCATTACTATAAATACCTTATCCGTACTTGTTTTCTGTTTTCCAACTTCAAAATTTACGTGGTAAACAAATTCCGGCAAATGACTATACAATTTAAAACTCAACTGAGAAGTTCGCTTGTAATCCGAATTAAAAACCAAATCATATAAAGGAATAAACATCAATTGTAGATAGAAATTCTCTTTAAATTTATATAAGCAACTTCGATGATTTCCTATACTACTTGCTACCTTTTCTAAAAGTGCATAGACTACCTCTCCTTTGTACCTAGTCTCTAAAAACTCTCTACTGCTACTCCACCTTTGTTTATACTTTTCATAATTAACTATTCCCAATAGACTCCCATAATTACCCAACACAAACTCTACAGGGTAAAGCTGTTTTCGGATATCATCTGCCAATGTCTCTAACATTAAATCCGGAAGCTTATCATTGAGATATACTTGTCGTTGATTGATCCGTACTACTCCGTCATTGATATAGTTTAATTCACATAAAAAATGAAGACTATGACTACAAATACTTCCCTTATACTCAATCAAAACGCCATATAAAAAATCCAAACGGCCGCTTAATCCAAATTCTATCGTATGATGATGACCTAAAATGGAATATTCCTTTTTTTTCTTTAAAAAAAAGCCACTCATTAAATCGCTTTATTGGGGTTGTTTAGAAAGTCCTGATATGTTTGCCAATGACCATCTTGTTCTGTTCCAACTCCATATCTAATTTTTACTGGTTCTCTACCCTTTATTGGATATTTCACTCCTTCTATTTCTACATACCATTGGGTAGTAA
>JASLGC010000191.1 GCA_030150335.1 Flavobacterium sp. | reverse complement strand
ATTCATTCTATTGGGGTTGTTTTTTTATTATGGTTGATTATTCTATGCTTAATAGCTTATTTTACTTATTAAAATACGGATGTTAACTCTGTGAGGTTATGGAGTATTTAATACTAATTCTGGTAACGACGTACCACACTTCACTATTTTATTAGATAATAGAATTCATACTTACCCCAGCAGTTCTTTTTAAGAAAATACTGTCAAATACAAGGTTATTATGACTTAAGTAATAAACTAATAATAGTCTGTTCTTTAACTTTAATAGATAAATATAAAAACAGATGCCATGGAATCAAATAGCTCAAATTCAGAAGGTAGAAAGATTTATTGCCAAGGTGAGGTAACTGTGGATCATCAACCAGATGCTAATAAAGAGAGAGTACATAATTCCCCGGAATATAGTATGCCATTTGCAGATCAGATTGGTAATTACCAGCGTAATATAGGCTGTCCTAAACAGGCGTATGCTAATAGTAAAGTATATATCATTGGGTCAGGTATTGGAGGGTTGTCAACTGCTTATTATCTCATTAGAGATGGAGGTATTAAGCCAGAAAACATTACATTTTTAGAACAATTGACCGTAGAGGGAGGTTCTTTAGATGGGGCAGGTAATGCCGAAAAAGGATATATTGTTCGTGGAGGAAGGGAGATGGAAAAGACCTATGAGAACTTCTGGGATTTGTTTCAAGATATTCCCGCTCGTGAGTTACCACCTCCATTTAGTGTGTTAGATGAGTTTCGTTTGCTCAATGACAACGATCCTAATCATTCCAAAGCAAGATTGATTCATAATTATGGTAAAATAAAAGATTTTAGCAAGTTTGGATTGACTAAAAAAGACCAATTATCTGTAATCAAGCTACTCTTAAAAAAGAAAGAAGCTTTAGATAATCTTACAATTCAAGAGTACTTCAGTGAATCCTTTTTAGAAAGCAACTTTTGGATGATGTGGCGCACAATGTTTGCCTTTGAAAATTGGCATAGCTTACTTGAAATGAAGTTGTATATGCACCGTTTTCTACATGCTTTAGATGGGTTGAAAGACTTGTCGATGTTGGTATTTCCACGTTATAATCAGTACCATACATTCGTATCACCTTTACGTCATTACTTAATTGACAAAGGCGTAAAAATACAGTTGAATACTTTAGTGAAAGACTTGGATATACAAACTAATGTGGAAGGGAATGTTGTAGAAGGAATCATAACAGAACAAGAGGGAAAAGAAGTAATTATTCCTGTTGGACAGACTGATTTTGTGATAGCAACTACAGGCTCTATGACGGAAGATACAATATATGGAAATAACAAAAAAGCACCTAAGATTTACCTTGACAACAGCGCCAGTGGAGAGAGTCCAGGGTGGAAGTTATGGAGAAACTTAGCCGCTAAATCTCCCGTATTTGGTAAGCCTGAGAAGTTCTGTGGCAACATAGAAAAGTCGGCTTGGGAATCAGCTACTCTAACGTGTAAGCCTTCTGCTTTGACTCAAAAATTAAAAGACTACGCTGTAAATGACCCATATTCAGGAAAGACTGTTACAGGTGGGGTTATTACAATTGCAGATTCTAATTGGATAATGAGTTTCACTTGTAATCGCCAGCCACATTTTCCAAATCAACCGAAGGATGTATTGGTGCTGTGGGTATATGGCTTGCTAATGAATGAAAAGGGGAATTACGTAGATAAAACGATGCCACAGTGTACAGGTGATGAGATTCTAACCGAGCTGTGCTATCATTTAGGCATCATAGGTCAATTAGATAATGTACTTCAAAATACCATAATTCGCATGTCCTACATGCCGTATATCACCTCTATGTTTATGCCAAGAGAAGAAGGAGACCGCCCTCAGATAGTACCTAAAGGTTGTCGTAATTTAGGGTTAATCGGTCAGTTTGTAGAAACTAAAAACGATGTGGTATTTACAGTGGAAAGCTCTGTGAGAACAGCGCGTATTGCAGTTTATGAGTTATTGAATGTCAATAAACAAGTACCAGATATTTCCCCTTTACAGTACGATATCCGTCATTTACTCAAAGCTGTAAAAGCATTAAATGATGATAAAGGATTTAAAGGAGAGAAGATTTTGAGTAGAATATTAAAAGGAACATATTATGAACACATCTTGCCATTAGGAGAAGAAGACCACGAAGAACCAGAGTTATTTTTCTTAGAATATTTGAGTCGATTTGGCGACTGGATTAATGGCAAATAAGACTTGTTTTCTTGAAATAAGAGAATATTTGTTGTTTTTGACTCTTTTATGAGTAGAAAAGGAAGTTATTTTATATTGAAATAACTTCTTTTTTATGTGTATTTTCTTCCTAAAATAAAAAAAAACATGTATTTTTTTTTTAAAAAAGTTATTGTGATTTTTTTACCATAAAATCATTTAGGATGAATCCTGCATTAAGGTTGTGTAACTTATTGTAAGTAAGATTGTTGCGTATGTTTTGTGTGTTAAAAAAATAGACGTGTTCTATAGCTTTCTTTTTATGCGTTTTTGTTAGTAATTGAATGATTTTCTTGTTGATTTTTAAATTTTATCAAGAGAAGTCAGTAGGATATGTAAATTTAATTTATACATTTGTCAGACAAACAAGAACAAAAATGAGAAATACAGTTGTCATCCCATCAATTATTATTGCAGTCGTGATTATCACAAGTGCATA